>NZ_JBFXHE010000446.1:0-3516 GCF_050177295.1 Desulfobacter sp. | reverse complement strand
CATTGCCACCTTCCTTGCTCTTGATTGCTTAAATCCTAACACAGTCGTATTTTACCCACAAATACTTTGCTGCAACGCATATATTATTGGGCAAATACGTGCCACATTAATATTCCGGGCTTCTCGCCTCAACCCACGGCTGCCCATAGGAATTCTTCTGACCAACCGGATGGTTACCAAGAATATATATTAAAATATAGTGATGCGTTTTTACAATTTTTCCTTCTTGGACTCAACAATGAATTCGTGGTTTTGGACAAACAGGCAATTATTAGAAACGATCAGGCTATTCACTCTTCTTTAGGCTGGTGTATTCTTAACCATCTTCGATACTTGACTGTAATTTTATAAAATTGGAGACACATATGACAACAACAAAACTAAGCACAAAACAGCGTGCGATCATACCCATTGCCGCTTTTACCGCCGGTGGAGATCTCGACAAATTAAAGGCAAGTCTGGAGAAGGGGCTTGATGCAGGCCTGACCGTGAACGAAATCAAGGAGATTCTCGTTCAGATGTATGCTTACGCAGGCTTCCCCAGAAGCTTGAACGGCCTTGGCACCTTTATGGCGATCATGGAAGCGCGCAAGGAAAAAGGTATCAAAGACGAAACAGGAAAAGAAGCCGCCCCCCTGCCGGCCGACAAGAGCAGCATTGAATTCGGCACAGAAAATCAAACCCGGTTGATCGGGCAACCGGTAACAGGTGCTCTGTTCGAATTTGCACCGGCCATTGATCAGTACCTTAAAGCCCATCTTTTCGGAGACATTTTTCAAAGGGATGTGCTCGACTGGAGCGAACGGGAACTTGCAACCATTGCCGCACTGGCAAACATCAAGGGTGTCAACAGCCAGCTTCAGGCGCATTTCGCCATAAGCCTGAACAACAACATTACCCCGGAGCAGCTTTATGATTTCGTAAGCGTTCTGGATACGGCGTGTGGCCCTGAAGTGGCGGCAAATGCCAAAGGTGTTCTTGAACAGGTTTTGAATACCGACGGAAAGTAAACGCAAAAAAACATTTTTTCTAAACAAGACTATATTTTTATTTAGGAGGCAATATGAACGCATCAAACGAAAACAGCAAAACAGAAACCCCTTTTACCGGGGAGAGCATTTTCCCGAGAGGTGACAAAAACGAGGCCTATGCCCGCTATTTTACCGGAACCAGCTATCTTAACATGCTTTCCCTGGACCGGGTTGTCATCGGCAACGTTACCTTTGAGCCGGGCTGTCGCAACTTTTGGCATATTCACCATAAAGGGGGACAGGTCCTTCTGGTAACTGCCGGACGCGGTTGGTACCAGGAAGAGGGAACGCCGGCCAGAGAACTGTGCGCCGGCGATGTGGTCAATATCCCGCCTGAAACCAAGCACTGGCACGGTGCTGCCAAGGACAGCTGGTTCGCCCATGTAGCCGTTGAAGTTCCTGCGGAAGGCGCCTCCAATGAATGGCTGGAGCCGGTTTCAGACGAAGAATACGGCAAACTATAAAAGAACAGTTTAACCATGTAACACACTGAATCCACAGAGTTCTCTTTTCAGTGTGCTACGTGAATTCCGTGGTTAAACGTTATCACATAAAACCCAAACGATTGAGAGGTGTTAAAATGAAACAGCAAATGACCCGTCATTTTCATACACTCCTGGCAGTGATTGTCTCGCTTTTATCCGCTGCCGGTGTTTCGGCTGCAGCAGACGCCGCCTGGGACAAGACCTTTGCCAAAAGCGACAAGGTTATTCACCAAAAAGTTTCCTATCCCAACAGATACGGTTTGACCATATCCGCAGACCTGTACCGGCCTAAAAATATGGATCAATCCCGAAAATATGCCGCCATTCTCGTGGGCACCCCTTACGGCGGGGTTAAAGAGCAAGGTGCCGGCATCTACGCCCAGACCATTGCCGAGCGGGGTTTTGTCGCCATGGCCTTTGACGAATCATACAACGGGGAAAGCAGCGGCGAACCCAGACACCTCTCTTCCCCCGACATTTTTGTTGAAGACTTCAGTGCCGGCGTAGATTTTCTGGGGACAAGACCCTTTGTAGACAAAAAACGCATCGGTGTGATCGGCATCTGCGGCAGCGGCGCATTTGCCCTGACCGCGGCACAGGTGGACCACCGCATCAAGGCGGTTGCCACAGCCAGCATGTACGATATGAGCCGGGTCATCCGCAAGGGCTGGAAAGATACCATGTCCGATGAACAGCGAAATAAAACCCTTGACCAGCTGGGTGAACAGCGGTGGAAGGATTTTGAGAACGGCACTCCATTGCTGCCCCAGGGGTTCCCAGAAGAAGTGGCGAAATCGATTCCCGAAGGGCTGGACCCGATTTCAAGTGAATTCTGGGAATACTACGCCATGCCCCGGGGCCACCATCCCCGGTCCCACGGCCCGTTCACCCAGACCAGCAACATGGCATTTATGAATTTTTCCCTGCTCAACTACATTGATACCATCTCCCCAAGACCGATTCTGTTCATCATGGGTGAGAATGCCCACTCAAGGTATTTCACCGAGGATGCATATAAACTGGCTGCCGAACCCAAGGAACTGGTAATTATTCCCGGTGCGCGGCACATTGATCTGTACGACAGAACCGACATGATTCCCTTTGATAAGCTGACCTCCTTTTTTAACAAGAATCTGTAGCATCGACGGAGTCAAAAGAGATGGATAAAAACGAATTAAAACCAAGGAAACTGTTATGTGGGATAAAATTTTTCCAAAAAGCGACAAGGTAATTGTAGAACGCGTTTCTTACCGGAACAGATTCGGCATCAGCGTGTCCGCCGACCTCTATCTGCCCGGTGACATTGATCTTTCAAAAAAATATCCGGCACTGGTTGTGGGCACCCCCTACGGCGGTGTCAAGGAGCAGGGTGCGGGACTCTATGCCCAGACCATGGCGGAAAGGGGATTTGTAGCCATTGCATTTGACGAATCCTATAACGGGACCAGCGGCGGTGAACCCCGGCGGACCTCATCTCCTGAGATTTTCACTGAAGATTTCAGCGCGGGCGTGGATTTTCTGGGCACCCGACCCTATGTGGACCCGAACAGAATCGGGGCCATCGGTATCTGCGGCAGCGGCGGTTTTTCACTCAAGGCCGCCCAGGTGGATCAACGCATTAAAGCCGTTGCAACGGCAAGCATGTATGACATGAGCCGGGTCACCCGCAATGGCTGGATGGACAGCATGACCGATGATGAGCGCCGTCAGGCTTTAGTTGCACTTGGCGAACAGCGGTGGAAGGATTTTGAAAACGGCCTGCCCGAAATTCCGCCGGGATTCCCCAGCACGCCCCAGGAGACAATTCCCCAAGAGCTGGACCCTATTACAAGTGAATTTTTTGAATTTTATGCCATGAAACGGGGGCATCACCCCAATGCACCGGCCGCCTTTACCCTAACCAGCGGCATGGCTTTTATGAACTTTCCGTTGCTTAACTATAGTGTTCCAGAAAAATAAATTGGACTCTCTTGGAAGATGATTTATTATGTATTTTTAGG
>NZ_JBFXHE010000445.1:0-3527 GCF_050177295.1 Desulfobacter sp. | reverse complement strand
ATCAAGTGCATCAATGGCGTCCATGATATTTTCCATGGCCCTTGTGGCATTGTCCCGGATGAATATATCCGTTATCCGGTTGGTATATTCCGACGGGTCCGGGTTGATTTCTATAATGGTGGTGCCACAGGCCTTGGCCCGGGAAGGAAGCGCGTTGGCGGGTGCCACCGTGCCTGTGGTGCCGATCAGTATCATGCAGTCCGCTTTCCGGGATGCATTAATGGACTTTGCCGCCGCATCTTCGGGAATGGCCTCCCCGAAAAACACCACATCAGGTTTCATCAGACCACCGCACGTCAGGCAGGTGGGGGGCAGACGATTCATGTCCACCTGGGCCACATTGACTTTTTGTCCGCAGTGCAGGCAGATGATCTCTTTTAATGACCCGTGAAATTCGTAAACTTCTTTATTGCCGGCATCTTTGTGCAGGTTGTCAATATTCTGGGTGATGACTGAGTTTAACAGGCCCCGCTGCTCCATCTCTGCCAGGGCATAGTGGGCGGCATTGGGTTGTACCTGGCCGAACAGGTCATAGAAAATATCCCTGATGATTTCCCAGGACCTGGCCGAGTTCTGGAGAAAATAATCAATTTCAAAGGATCTGGGATCATATTTATTCCACAGCCCGTTTTTGCCCCTGAAGGGTGGGATGCCGCTTTCAACGGAAATGCCGGCACCGGTAAAGGCCACACAGCAGCGGGAATCAATGATGTGTTTGGCAGCTTCATGATAAATGGTCATGATAATATCATTACCTTCCGGGGTTTACACTTTACCAGGGGATTGTTATTTTATTCTTTTAACGGCTAAAAATAATTAAATAAAGATAACTAAATTTTGATATGACGTAAAGGTAAATCAAAACAGAAATGAATGCAGACAGCGGACGATCTTTTACAATGGAGAATCACCCGGCAGGGACCCTTACCGTGGACCAGGTGGCCGAAAACCTTTCAGCCTTTGCCATTGACAGGGCTGATATTAAATCGCTTTTAGGCGCAATCCCCCAGGGCCACCCCATTGACCTGACCCGTCTGGAATATGAACTGGCCATTCTTAAAATTCTGAGTGTGGGGTGGGGACTTGCCTTTTTCATACCGGCAACGGATACGAACAAGACTCCTTTGACCCAGACATTCTGGGAACAGATCCGCCAGATTGCCAATAGTGTGTCAACCCTGACGGAAACCACCACAGGCACCCGTATTGATTATTTTGGCATACTCAAGGAGCGCCTGGATACCTTTGTGCAGCAGATGCAGAAACACCAGGCCCAAAAAGTCAATCCCACCAATGTCATGGGGCCTGTGTTTGCCAATGCCTGCGGGACCCCGGATGACCCCGTGGTTATCCTTGCCGGAACCAAGATGTTTGCCCTGACCCTGGGTTCGGTCAAAGAGTATCTGGCTGCCGTGAAGATAAAAGATATCACCATTCACTGATTCTCCCAACTATACACTTTTTTTGCTATGATAGATAACCGGATAAAATTTACGATACAGGCCATGATCTGGATCAACGTGATCATGTATGCCCTGTCCCTGCTCTTCTCCCAGGGGCTTCATTTCACCCTGAATCCTTTAAACGCCCTGGCACCGTCCAGCAAGGCCCTGATTTTCCTTGGCGCCTCCGGGACCGTGCCCCTGGCCTATTCCCATGACTGGTACAGCATCTTCACCGCAAACTGGCTGCACGGCAGCCTGTTGCACATCCTTTTCAACATGATGGCGCTTTACTCCCTTGCCCCGCTCACGGCAAAGGAATTCGGACTGTACCGGATGCTGTCCATATATATTCTTTCCGGTGCCGGTGGTTTTTTTCTCTCCTGCCTGGGCGGAGTGCCTTTGACCATCGGGGCCTCTGCCGGTCTTTGCGGACTGATCGGTGCCCTGTTTTATTTTGGCTGGTCCCGGGGCGGTATCTGGGGAAAGATGGTATTTGATCAGACCAAGTCCTGGATTTTAAGCCTGGTGATTATTGGACTGATCCTGCCCAACATCAATAACTGGGGTCATGGCGGCGGGTTTGCCGCAGGCTTTATTCTGGCATTGCTTATAGGATATGAGGAGCGCCGCACATCAGGAAAAATCGATATTCTGGTTTGCTCAGGGCTGACCGTGTTTACCTGTGTTCTTTTGTTCCGTTCGGTTTTTCAGGGCCTGGAACTGATGCTGAAATAGGGCGTTTTACACAAATTTTACAAAGCTGTCTTGCAATCTTTTCCCGGGTCAACTATATGGGCTCCATGATTTTGAAATATGCAGATATAGCCGTGGTCGGCATGTCCGGTATTTTCCCCGGGGCCTGTGACACCCGGCAGTTCATTGCCAATGTCATGGCGAAAAAATCCAGTGTGATCCCGGTACCCCGGGACCGGTGGGGGGGGCTGCCTGGGATCATGGTGGACAACCGCGGCGGAACCCCGTTGCCGGACCGGGCCCGCACCCGGTTTGCCGGGTTTATTTCCCAATCCGTGTTCAATCCGTCCAATGTTGACTTTTCCGGTGGGGACATGGCCGGGCATGGTCTGGATAGTGATTTTTTCCACGCCCTGGACCCGGTGCACCATTTAGCCCTTGCCGCCGGTATTGAGCTTATGGCCAATGCCCGGCTTTCCAAAGAAAACCGGGAGCGCACAGGGGTTGTGCTTGCTGCCATTGCCCTGCCCACGCCGGGGGCGTCACGGCTGACCCGGGATCTTTTTTTGTCTCCCAACCCTGCCATGCCCTCCTGGCGACAGGCCTGGGGTGCCGGCATGCTGTCGGCACCTGCGTCGATTCTGGCAAGGGTATTGGGATTGACCGGCGGCAGTTTCACCCTGGATGCCGCCTGTGCCTCTTCCCTGTTCTCCATAAAGCTTGCCTGCGAACAACTGCTGTCAGGACGGGCGGATGCCATGGTGGCCGGCGGGGTATCCCGGCCCCAGTCCCTTTACACCCAGGTGGGATTTACCCAGCTCCAGGCCCTGTCACCCACGGGCCGGTGTGCCCCCTTTGACCGGGATGCCGATGGTCTGGTGGTGGGTGAGGGCGCAGGCCTGGTCCTGCTCAAACGCCTTGATCATGCCCTGGCCTGCCAGGACACCATCCACGCCGTGATCAAAGGATGGGGGGTGAGCAACGATATTGAAGGCAACCTTGTGGCCCCGGCCAGTGAAGGCCAGGTCCGGGCCATGTCCAGAGCCTTTGGCATGGCTGGCTGGTCCTTTGGTGATATCCAGTACATGGAGTGCCACGGTTCCGGGACTCCCAAAGGGGACCAGGTGGAAGTCCAAAGTATCATGAAGATGCTTGAGACATACCAGTGCATGGACACGGCCCTGTCCATTGGTTCGGTGAAGTCCAACATCGGCCACTTGCTGACCGGTGCCGGCGCTGCCGGATTCATCAAAACGGTCATGTCCATGAACCAGGGAATGCTGCCGCCATCCAACAATTTCAATGTCCTGCCCGAAGACTCCCCGTTAAATGACACGGGTGTCAGGGTCCAGGATCAGCCTTGTGCCTGGGTACCTGCCAGTGACGGCC
>NZ_JBFXHE010000444.1:0-3536 GCF_050177295.1 Desulfobacter sp. | reverse complement strand
AATCAAGGGCCTCGGCACCCGTAAGATATGCGTAAAAATAGGGTTGCTCCGGCAAATATCCGATCATGGCCCGGCTGATTCTATCCTTTGCCGAACACCCCCAAAAAGAGATCTCCCCTTTGTCCGGACGAATCAGGCCGAGCATCAGCTTGAATGTCGTAGTCTTACCTGCGCCGTTGCCGCCTAAGTAGCCAAACACTTCATTGTCCCGGATCTGAAAATTCAAATCATTGAGTACCTGTTTTTTTCCCAGCCAGCCATTGGAAAAACTTTTGGTTAATCCCTTAATATCAATTGCAATTGAATCGGTCACAGGTATCTTCCTTTTTAGTTTTCTTCCGGAACCCGCATGGGCAAAGGCAAGTCATCTGCCCGGGGCTGTTCTTTTTTCTTGATATGCACTTCCAAATTTTCTTCAGGTATTGTGTTCTCAATCGTCCGGCTCTCTTTGGAAATATAATAGGTCCCGCCCCTGGGATCAACCGGCATGCCGGGAAGAATACCAGCGGTAAGCAGTTCCTCTATGGATGCCGGATACTTCTGAAACTTGAGGTAAAAAGCCTCAACCCCCTGTTTAAGCATCTTCATATTGGCCCGATGGATAACCTGATGAAGCCGTTCGTTCAACCGGTCTCTCAAATCCTGTTTTTCTGTGGCTTTTATCATCTCTTGTAGGAAAGTGACGGCCACTTCAGGAGAATCGGCATTGGCATAAAGCCTGGCCACCAGACGTGGCAAATATGCAGGGCTTTGGGGAAATTTTACAGCCTGCTCCATATAGTGAGCAGCCGTTAAATAATCATCTTTATGATACATATAATCATAGGCAAGGAAGAAAGGGAAATACCAGTACCGGGGATCATTCCGGGAAACATTTTTCATCCCTTTTTTAAGCAGCGCAATACTTTTGTCTACCTCCCCCACTTCAGCGGCCAAAACGATTCCGCCAAATTCATAGGGGTATTGATACAACGGATCCAGCGTGGTTACCACATCCAGGAGATGGGCCAGCCACGTATAGTTGCCATCCGTTCCGGCATGGCCGCCAAAATACCCCAGCGCCTTTATCCAGAGCAAATCCGCAAGCATCTCATCATACCCCAGCGCAGCCCCTTTTAAGAAGGTCCCCGACGGTAAATATAAAAATGATTCAACCGCCTGCCTGGGATATTTTTTATCAAGTGTTTCAATGGAAAAAAAAAGCGACAGGAACGACAGGGTTAAAAGGATAAAAAGAGTAATTCGAGTAATTCGAGGGACACTATACATAATTACTATTTTTTCTCAACCCCTTTAGACCAAGCTTTGTTTAATATATCGGGCAGTGGTCCAGAAATGGATCATCCATAATAAACAAGCAAAACCCATCTGAAAAAAAATGCCGACCGCCTCTGGTCACCCCGTTTTGTAATATGGAGAGGATACCCCGGGGCCACAACTTTTACTAACTTTAGCATACTGATTTCTATGGCAAAATAGCTAAAAATTGTCAACAATTATGTGTCGCACATCCCGAATTCGGCAAACAAAAAAAGAGAGGCTCAAGGAGCCCCTCTTTAATTTCCGGGATCAGGATTCTATTTGATAGTTAACTATCGTGTTCCCCGAATTGTCCTGATATCAATAGACGCCAGGTTCCAGGTCTGTTACAGACATGGTGTTTGTTATATCTTCCGCCCCAGCGCCCTGAGGAGGAGCTGGAGGATTGATAGGATCTGCCAGACCCGCAACACTGTTGACATTGGCGATACCAAATTTACCCGGAACTCCATCAGAATCTAGATCACCATTTGCATCCGCCGTAAAATCTGTGCCAGTTGCATCAATGGCAACCTGATAATCATAGTAGACCTCACCAGAAGGACGAAACCCAATGGTCGTGAAATCAACAGCGGCAGTGTGGTCCCACGTAATTTTGCCAGTTGATGCTTCATCAGGATATATTGCACAAACCAGATAGACATCATGCTCTCCCTTATAAGCTTCTTGACTGGTAGCAATGGCATGAAGGTTGGTTTTTGCTTCCGAAGTTTTTGCCTTCAACTGATACGTAATGAAGTTAGGAATCGCAATAGCTGCCAGGATACCGATAATAGCCACAACGATCATCAGTTCGATCAGGGTAAAGCCTTTCTGGTTGTTTTTGATAAGTTTTGTCATTTTTTTACTCTCCTTTTTTTAGGTTAAATGATGTGACAAACTTTTTTTCATTTTCATTATGGCAATGATTATAGCAACAGCAATGCCAGAACAAAGAAACAACTTATATTTATTTACAACTGCATAATTTAAAAAGGATTTATTTTAACGAACTAAAATACCATCAGAGATTGAAAACGATTTTTCGCTGAAATTTAACAAAAAAGACAATCCGATTGACAAAAAATGTCAATCCTGACTCCCTTACTCCGCATCACTATCCCCGGACTCGTTTTTGTCCGGCGTGGTTTTATCCAGGCGATACCTGAAAGATCTTAAGCTTAAATTTAAAAGCTCTGCTGCCTTGCTTTTGTTACCCTGGCAAATTTCCATGGCTTTTTTGACATATGCGGTTTCGATTTCAGACATAATTTTGTCCAGATCCACACCGGATACCACATCTTCCAGGTCATAGCGATTATTCTGAATGCCCTCTATCCAGCGCCGACGTTTATGCGAGGAGATGGTCAGGCTTTCGGGCAGGATGATATTGGTTGAAGAGAGTGCGACAGACCGCTCAATCAGGTTTTCAAGCTCCCTGACATTGCCGGGGAAGGAATACCGGTTCAAAAAATCAATGGCATAGGACGACAGCTTTACAATATCCTTGCCCAATTTTTTCGAGTATTTCTCGACAAAATGGGCGGCCAGTAATTCAACATCCCCTTTTCTATCCCGCAACGGCGGTACTTTGATGGGTATGACGTTAAGCCGGAAAAACAGATCTTCCCTGAAATTGCCGTCAATGACCTCCTGCTCCAGCTTTTTATTGGTAGCAGAGATAATCCTGACATCCACATCAATTTCCCGGGTGCCGCCCACGGGCGTAAACCGGGTTTCCTGGACGGCACGCAAGAGTTTTACCTGCAGAAATGTGGACAGTTCCCCGATTTCATCCAGAAAAATAGTGCCGGTATTGGCCGCCTCAAACAATCCCTGTTTGTCTGCCACAGCCCCTGTAAATGATCCTTTAACATGACCGAAAAATTCGCTCTCCATGAGCGTCTCCGGAATCCCGCCGCAGTTGACCACCACAAAGGGCTTATCTTTGCGCTCAGAGTTATCGTGGATGGCCCGGGCGATAAGCTCCTTGCCTGTCCCGCTTTCACCGGTGACCAGCACATTGGTCCTGGTGGGGCTGATCTGGCGGATCCGCTGGTAAATCGCCTGCATGCCCGGGCTGTTGCCGATGATACGGTTAAAATGCAGATGGCTTTTAAGTTCAGTTGACCGGTACGCCTTTTCCTGCTCCAGGGTCAAAAGCGCCAGGGACTTGGCAATGGTGGCGCAAAGTTCATCATTATCAAAGGGCTTGGGCACAAAATCGTAAGCCCCCT
>NZ_JBFXHE010000443.1:0-3591 GCF_050177295.1 Desulfobacter sp. | reverse complement strand
GTCTATTGTTGCTTCTGGATGCCTGCAACTGGAATAAGGCTGAAGTGGCAAGACAGCTTGGAAAAAGTCGGACCCTTGTATGGAAGTACATGAAAAAATGGGATATTCCCCTTCAAAAAGGTTAACTCCCAATATTACACACATGGGGCGCAAGCCCAAAACAAAAAGGAAACTAAAGTCACCAATAATGCAGGTTGAAGCTGTGCGCCGCAGGCGCTTCGCGCTCTTGTTTCTACTATCTTGTTTATAGTTTCATGTAAGGAGCCACAATGACAGACCCCCTGTTTGCCCCCATTAAAATCAATCAATTGAGCATTCCCAACAGAATCTACATGCCGCCCATGCACTTGGGCATGGCACAGGCATTTGAAGTAACGGATCAACTCGTTGAATTTTACGCAAGACGGGCCAAAGGCGGACCGGGTATGATCTGCGTCGGATATGCCACGGTGGACGAACTGTCCGGCAACACCCGGAACATTGGTGCCCATGATGATAAATTTATTCCGGGACTGACCCGGCTGGCAGATGCCATCCGGAAAAATGGAAGCCTTTGTGCCGTACAGATCAACCATGCCGGCCGGTATAATTTTTCATTTCTGCTCAATGGCAAACAGCCCGTGGCACCGTCTGCCATTGCCTCCAGGATGACAAAGGAGACACCCAAGGCCCTTGAAATCAGCGAAATACGGCAGACCATCGAATCCTTTGCAAATGCCGCATCCCGGGTTAAAAAGGCGGGGTTTGATGCTGTGGAGATTCTGTCGGGAACGGGTTATCTGATCTCCGAATTCTTGTCTCCGCTTACCAATCAGCGCACCGATGAATACGGCGGACACCTTAATCATCGCATGCGGTTTGGTTTGGAAGTGGCCCAGGCGGTTCGAGATGCCGTGGGGCCGGCCTACCCCTTGATCGTGAGAATGAACGGCAATGATTTTATGCCGGGCGGCAATCAACGATCCGATCTCATCGAATATGCAAAACAACTCTCCCAGGGACCTGTGGATGCCCTGTGTATCAATGTGGGCTGGCATGAAGCCCGGGTGCCCCAAATTGTGGCCCAGGTGCCCAGGGGGGCATTTGGCTATCTTGCCCGGGATATCCGGACCGCTGTAGAAGTCCCTGTAATCGCAAGCCACAGGATCAATGACCCTGAAACCGCAAGGGAGATGATCAATCACGGTTTTTGCGACATGGTTGCCATGGGACGCAGTCTGATCGCAGATCCGGATCTGCCCAAAAAAGCCCGTGAAGGCAGAGAAAAGGAGATTGTCCATTGTATTGCCTGTGCCCAGGGCTGTTTGGACAACTTGTTCAAACTCAAGCATGTGGAATGCCTCTGCAATCCTTTGGCCGGCCATGAGTTCGGGAACAACGCCGGGAAAGTTGACGCAGTAAAAAAAGTGATGGTGGTTGGCGGCGGAGTTGCCGGTATGACCGCGGCACTTACCTGCGCCCGGCGCGGCCATGATGTGGTCCTGTATGAGAGCTCCAGGCGTTTGGGCGGTCAGGTCCACCTGGCTGCAGCGCCTCCGGGCAGGAAAGAATTTGCCCGGTTTTCAGATGACCTTGAACATCAGCTCGCTGTGGAAAAAATCCCCGTGGTGTTGAACTGCAGGGTGGACCAAGCCCTTATTTCAAAGGAAAAACCCGATGCCCTGCTCCTTGCCACAGGTGCGCGTCCCCTTGAACCGGCCATCCCCGGGATAGACCTGCCCCATGTGACAGGAGCCTGGGATGTTCTTGAAGACAAGGTGGGAACCGGCAAACATGTGGCCGTCATCGGCGGCGGGGCTGTTGGGGTTGAAACCGCATTGTTCCTTGCGGAAAAAGGCACCATGTCGGCGGAAACCATCAAATTTCTGCTGATCAACAAGGCCGAAACTCCGGAAGCTCTTTTTGAAATGGCCACCACAGGCAGCAAAAAGGTGTGTCTCATCGAAATGACGAATCGCATTGGAAAGGAGATCGGTAAATCAACCCGGTGGGGGAAGATGCAGGATCTTGAGCGTTTTAATGTGGAAACCGTAACCGGCGCAAAAGTGGTGCGGATTACCGAAACAGGCCTGGAAATTGAAAAGGTCGGCAAAATCAGTGCCCTGGACTTTGACACTGTTGTGGTGGCTGCGGGCGCTGTGTCTTACAACCCATTGGCTCAGATTGCCCAAAAACTTGCCATTGACTACCGTATGGCCGGAGATGCCTTAAAGGTGGGGACGGCTTTTGATGCGGTGCATGGGGGCTATGAGGCTGCTGTCTCTATCAGTGGATAATTGACAAAATAAAAAAAGGGAGAAGTCGGGTATGTTTTAGAGTAAATACTCATTAACGCCGGTTTTGAATATCATGAACATGAGGTCAAAAAAACGCTCAATTCCTGATATTTTTTTGTGCTCACTGGGTCAATTTTGCTGGCCGCTACCGGGTCATTTATTTTGGCCATTGACACAGGATCTTGTTTTTACAAAAGAAGATGGAAACCCTGTCCCGAAGTATTATATTCAACGCGTATTTAAGCAAGCTTGTGCTAAGGCGGGTGTTGGGCCATATCGACTTCATGACCTCAGGCACACGTTTAACACGAATATGTTAAAAGCTGGTGTGGATAAGACGATTACCATGAAGCTGACAGGACATAAGACCAATGCTATGTTTCTTCGGTACAGCCACATTGACAATGAAATGGGAGAGTTGGCCATGGGTACGCTTAGCAGTTTCTTGGGGATTCGGAATATAGTTGCTTTGAATCTGCTTGAGGATGGTGTCTACTGCTTATGTACTCCCTGAAAATAAAAAAGGGTTAGAGAAGCACTCTAACCCATTGATATCAGTGGTGATCCCACCGGGAATCGAACCCGGGTTTCCGGCGTGAGAGTTGGTCGTAGATTTATAACTATTTGAAATTATTACAACCGGCCTTGCTGGAGTTGCGTTGAAACAACCTCTCATTGCAACCCAAATGCAACCCGTTGCCACCTATTGCAAGAACTCATTTTAACCATAATTCCATGCCACCTTCTTTTGCTTTTTGAGTGTTGAATAGGCTGATTAAACGATGATATATTGAGTAGATATCAAATTCGTTCGTTAACTATTCAAACCATCAATATAGCCAAGGAGGCAATGACCCATGATCGGCCCTAAAATATTCAATAGGTTCAAAAATGTTTACGATGAAATTTTTCCTTTATCAGATTCCGGCAACGGACTAAAACAATTTAATGCTGAAGGGCTTACAAAAAAAAATATCTCTTTGTTGTTAACTTTTCCAGGAGTATTGGCATGCACATTAGGGGCAACAATAAACCAGGATAGAATGGCTGATGACTTAAAAAAAATGGACATCTTAAAATTTGAATTTAATGAAAATGACTGCCACACGGACAAGGATAATACAGTTCTAAAGATTCCTGAAAACCAAAAAAAAATAAATGAAGAGTTGTCTGAAGTTATTTCCAATATTTGTAACTTCTCAATAAGTCCGGGTAAAAAGACAAAGGTCAGCCAAATTCAATTGCAGTTAAACAGACAAATTGAGAGCTTTGTTGATGATGAGATCACTAAGATAAGGAATTTCATTCAAGCCGG
>NZ_JBFXHE010000442.1:0-3633 GCF_050177295.1 Desulfobacter sp. | reverse complement strand
GGATAGCGAAGGAGGAAAACCCCGACTGCGTAATTTCATACCCCGGGAAATTTCTTTCAAAGAATCATCTGTCCGACAATATATTTCAATTATAAAATCTTCTATTGACAACATAACTCTATCCTCCATGTCTGATATTATCAATGCCTATCGGGAATATAATCATGTTGTCAAAAAAAGTTGCACATCACGTGATTTTATAAAATTATATGGACCTGCGGGCCGACTGTGGTATAGGCTAACCGTGTTGAATGTAAAATATGAATTCTGTTTACGATGACAGCCGTAACAGTTTAGATAGATGAGGAGTGATCAAAGCCGCAATGTTCTCAACCATTAAGGGAAAAATTTTATTTGCTGTTATTTTGGTCATGGTGATATCTACCCTGGTTAACATCTTTTCCACCCACCGGGATGTGGGTAACGCCATGCTGACGGCCCAGCAGGATTCCGCGTTGAACATTCTGCACTCCCTGGATTTGATTATTGAAGCAGATTACCGCAACCTTTTGAAGGAAAAACGGGCACTGACCCTTTTAAAACGCAGCCAGTTAAAGAACACGGCCGAGGTTATCGCATCGGTATTTGAAGGCTTTGCCGCAAAGGGTGAATCACAGGAGACAAACGGACTTAAAAACGCACTGTCCTGGATTGAAACAGCTCCCTTTGATAATGTCAAGCATTACATCATTGATGCACAATCCAATATAATAGCATCGTCCAATGCGCAGGTAACCGCCCTTTCTTTAAAATCATTAATGGATGTCAAACACAGGAACCTATCCCAGGTCATGCAGTTTGATCACTTAACCCCAAGAGGGGACTTTGCTGCGTTCAACTTTGACCAGAGCCAGGAAAACGCATCGGTGCTTGCCTATTTCAAACCATTTACACCCTGGTCACTAACCATCGGCGTCTCCGTGGATATCAGCCAGCTCCAGGCCCTGGCGGAAAAACAGAAAGAACAGATCATCCTCTCTTTGACAGATTATACCCAAAGTCTGAAAATCGCTGACAGCGGCTTTGTCTATATTTTTGATGAATCAGGTGCCGCACTGATTCCGCAGTTGGCAAGTGCGTCTCAGGCCATGGGTACCCGGGTCAATCGAATCACCGGTAATATGATAAATGACGATATCCGTCAAAACGCATCTGCTGAATTTTCACACTTTCATTATCTGCCTGACATGCCCGATAAAAATGCAAAAAAAATGATCGCCTATTGTTATTATTTCAAACCCTTTAAATGGTATATCAGTGTCATCATTCCTTTGCAGGAGATCAAACTGCCGGCCCAGCGTCTGGTTATCCGGCAGAGCCTGATCATCGTAATGATGTTCATGGCCGGTCTTGTGGCCATTATTCTGGTAGTCAGCCGGATCGCTACGCCCTTGCAACGCCTGTCATCCTATGCCAGAGAAATTCCAAAACTCAATTTTACCACCCCCATGGAAAAGGCAACGCCGGTGGATGACCTGGCTGAAAATCACAAAGATGAGGTGGGAGACCTGGCTGCGTCATTTATCCTTATGCGCCACGAACTAAGCCGGAACATCCAGGATTTGATCAACATCACCTCAGACAGACAGCGGATTAAAAGTGAACTGGGGATTGCCAGGGAAATCCAGTTGGGCATGGTGCCGAAAACCTTTCCGGGGCTGCTTGAATTTGATGATATAGATCTGTATGCCACGTTGCAGCCGGCCAAGGAAATCGGTGGAGATCTTTATGATTTTTTCCGGCTTGATGACGAGCATGTTGTTTTTACTTTAGGTGATGTTTCCCACAAAGGTGTTCCTGCAGCCCTGTTCATGGTGGTCACCCGGACCCTTATCCGAGTATTCAGCGGCAAGGATGTATCACCTGCCCGGATGATGACCAGTATCAACAATGTATTAAGCTCCGACAATCCCCGTTCCATGTTTGTTACCCTTATCATCGGGATTTTGAATATTCAAACAGGCCGGATTGTCTATGCCAATGGCGGACACAACCCGCCCATTATTATCAACCATGACGGGGCCCATTTTATAGAAGAAAAAAAAGAAACCCTTGTCGGTGCCATGCCGGGCATGATTTATTCGCACAACACCTTAACCCTTAATAATGGACAGGGTTTTATGTTATATACGGATGGGGTTAACGAGGCAATGAACACAGACGGGGAGCAATTTTCAAATCAACGGATGATTGATGAAGTGTCAAAAGACAGGGCTCTGCCGTCGGAAAAAATAGTGCATAATCTTTTAGATCGCATTCGGGAACATGCCGATTCTGCGCCCCAGTCCGATGATATTGCCATCCTGATAATCAAATTCCGGAAATAAAATTTAACATCATTATGAGTCAATTAATCCTGAATCTGGACAGACTGCGTCACAATATCCGTTTTTTGTCCGGGTACTGCAGGGAACATCACCTGGGTATCACCGGAATTATCAAAGACCCATGTGCAGACCAGAAGATGATCAGTCAGATGTTGGACTTAGGTTTTGAAAACATCGGATTATCCCGGGTGCCTCACGGTCCAAGGGCAAAACCTGTCTTCCCCAGGCGGCCCATATATATTGCCCTGCCCTCAATCCATGAACTTCCTGCCATTGTCCAGTGCTTCGGCACAAGTTTCAACTCTGAACTGGCCGTTATTCAACAACTCAACCAAACGGCCATTGCCATGAACTGCCCCCACAGCATTCTTTTGATGGTGGATACCGGAGACTTGAGAGAAGGTGTTATGCCGGATCAGGTGCTGGATACCGTACGCAAAATTCACCAGATCAAGCCCCGGGGCATTAAATTTGCCGGCATCGGCACCAACCTGGGGTGTTGTGCCGGAACCGTACCGGATGAATACAACCTTGGTATCATGGCCCACCTGGCTGATCAGATTGAATCCAAACTCGACATTAAGGTTAACACCGTCTCGGTGGGCGGCTCCGTACTGCTCAAATGGATGGAGCACAAGCGCCTTCCCGACCGGATCAACAATATACGATTGGGAGAATCCGTGTTCCTGGGCACCATTCCCACAATAAATCAGGTACACCCGAATCTGGATACCCGGGTGGTCACATTCAGAAGCGATATACTTGAAATAAAAGAAAAGCGAGTGACGCCACCCCAGTTGTGCGGAAAGGATGCTTTGGGCTGCCAACCCCGATTTCCCCGCCGGGGCCTGCGCAAACGCGCCATTCTCAATTTCGGCATCTGCGACACTTACCCATCAGGATTGACTCCTTTAATCCCGGGCATGGAAATTGTTTCCGTAAATTCCAATTATACCCTGGCAGACATCACGGATTGCCCTCATCGCTTGAAAGTGGGAGATTTTGTTGATTTCACAATGAACTACCAGGCCTTTCTCCAAAGCTTTATATCCCCATTTACCCGGATCCGTTACCAGGAAGAAACTGACAGCACACCTGTTTTATGAGCCATTTGACGAAAAACAGATCACGGATGCGCTTGTTTTCAGGTGCCTTTATCATGCTGGTGCTCGCGTTAGCCTTCAATATTCTTTTAACATCAGCCACCCTTGAAAAACTGTATGTGGAAACCTTTATTTCCAAAAATAACGTGGTGGCAAAGGACCTCCAGCGCAACCTGGAAACGGCGCTTCGATTCGGCAAACGC
>NZ_JBFXHE010000441.1:0-3643 GCF_050177295.1 Desulfobacter sp. | reverse complement strand
TGGAACAGACAACCATAAGACCTGCATTAAATCCGGACTTGATGCAGAAGTAGGCGCCAAAACAATAAATCAGAACCTGGATAGTACTGCGCAAGGGTTCGGTCACAGCATGGATGATTCCGGCTACATTGGAGGACCGGGTCTGATTTTCCATAACTGCCCGGTTCTTTCCCGTGAATCGGGCTGTAATATTGCCGATCATGCCCATGCCCACGGTGACCTCTGCGTTGCGCATGAAAGAAACCACGAACCGCTGGTTATCCGAGTTCAAGCGGTTGGCCTCTTTCATACTGTCCTTGACCAGAACCTCCTGGAGCAGGGTTAAGGCGGCAGAGAGTAAGGCCCCGCCCGTGGCAATCAGCCCCAGCACGGGCTGAAAAATGAAAATCAATACCAGGTAAAAGGGCGCCCATGGGGCGTCAAACACGGCATAGACCGCCGGTGTGGACAAATAATTCTGCAGGGTGTTCAGATCGTTGAGGCCGTTTCGGTAGGCGCGTTGGGGATCAATAACCATGGATTTGATCATGATCTCGAAGGCCTGCTCCCGCATGGAGATGTTCAGGGCGTTTCCGGCCCGCGACAGAAGTCTTGACCGGGCGAAAAGGAACAATCCCATGCTAGTGATGGCAATCACCGCGGCAATGGTGATATTTGCCAGGGACCAGCCGGAATAGGAAATCACTATATTTTGGTAAATGCTGAACATATAAAAGGAAAAGGTCAGGGATAGAATATTGGTAAAACAGGAAAGGACCGCGGCCCAGGTCAAATATTTTTTCCAGGTTTTCAGGAATAAAGTCATGGGAGAATGCCGTATTAAGGCTTAGTCAAACAACCTGTTTAAGTCTATCTGTGTCCAAAGAGACGGGTCATTGGAACCGCTGTCATCCTGACCGAAAGCCCCGGCGGGCTGTTCCCCGAGGAAATCGAACAAGGTATAGATCCCTAAAAGCACCATCGGCCCAAGCACGGTATACAGTAACAGTACATTTATGGCAATTAACGATCCGGCGCTCATGGTAGTTCACATCCTTTCTAAGTTTAGGTGTAAAATTTACAATGAGGGCATAATAATCAGTTCTGATACCCTGTCAAGGATTCAATGTCAATTTGGGACGGCTCATACATGATAGGCTCATGTTGCGTTTCAGGTTCTTTCTAGGGGATTGTAAGCTTAGCTATTTGAAATATATAATAAAATATTCCGGGCTTGCATCATCTGCAGAAAAGCGTCCGATAAAGTTGAAGCATACCGTTCTTCTTCCCTGCTGCCTGTCTCCTGTGCATGAGTGAGGTGATGGTTGATATCTCTGCATCACGCAGCCGGGCTGCAAATTTTTCCATTGATATAACCTTCTGGCAAGCCAGCTGTCCATGATATTTTTTACGCATGGGCTTCCACGCTTTCAGCCCTTGCCAAATACCGCGGGAATATGCAAGTGCCTGTTGTTTTTTTAGGGCAAACAAAAACCAGAAAAACTGGTAGATAAAAATCTGAGGCAGAAAGCGAATAAATAATGAAACCGGATAATTTTTCAGCAAAAGAAATAAGGAATTTCGGGCTGTCAGCCTGACGGTAAACGGATTGATCTTGGAACCGCTGGTTGCGCTACCGATGTGGTACACCCGGGCAGCAGGCACATAATATCCCCTGCTGCCGAACCGGTTGATCCGCAGGTTCAAATCCACGTCTTCCAGGTAAGCAAAAAAATCTTCGTCAAAGAAACCGATCCTGTCAAACAGGATGCGCCGGTACAAGCCGGCCCCGGCACAGGCCCCGAAAACCGGTCCGGGACGATTGTAGACAGCACAATCTTCTTCCATGGCCCCGAGTCTGTACCCTCCCCCGCCACGCAGGTAAGTGTCACCTGCTCCGTCTATTATTGTACGGTTGTGGAAACTCAGAATTTTAGGAGAAAAAAAATCGTATTCCGGGAGTTCATCCGCTGCTGTCAGAAGTTGATGCAGGCAGTTCTTGGACAGTTCAGTATCATTATTGAGAAGAAAAACATAGGGTGCGTCACAACTTGTGATTCCTGCATTCACCGCAGAACTGAATCCCAAATTTTCAGGAAGGGTAATGAGGCGTACCTGTGGATATTTTTTGCGCAAATATCCTTGAGATCCGTCATTGGAACCGTTATCCACAATAGTGATTTCAACGGATGAATAGGTCTGCCGTTCTATGGAGTTAAGACAGGAAGGCAAAAAGCGCATCCCATTCCAGTTGGGGATAACGATATTCACCTTTGGAGCCGAGCTTGGGTCCACGATACCTCTCCTATGGATTTAGAATTCCAGTTTGAAAAATTCCCCAAGATGTTGCCATGATTGGGGAACCGGATCCGGTATCTGTTCAGGAACAGGGCTGCCCGCATCTGTCAGGGCTTTTGTCAGCCGGTTCTCCCATTCCTCAGATCCCCATTTCCGGGCCAGCAAAATCCCCTGGGTCAGCATCATCCGCCCTTGTTTGGGTGTTGGTGTTGTTTCAAGTGACTGGTCCAAAAACAGGGCCCTGGAACAGGTTTTAACCTGATATCCATGGGCACGGGCTCTCCACGACAGATCCACATCTTCCCAATACATGGAAAATTGCTCGTCAAACCCGCCCAGGTCATTAAAGGCCTCTTTTGACATTGCCACACACCTGCCACACACCCAAGGGGTGTCAAAGGTCTGGGGATCATGGGGTTTGGCATGTACCTCCGGGAACTGCAATGCGTCCACAAGGGCTTTGCCGTGGGCTGCCTGGATCATCTGAACCAGCGCTTTGACCGCCCCCGGATGCAGATGCCCCCGGGGATCAATGGCGATATAAATCTCATTTCCCGCTTCAAATGCTGCGTTCATCAAAAAATTATGCCCGGACCCAAACCCGTTTATACCCTCTGCCCTAAGAAAATTGACACAACTCATTTTGCGGATCCCGTCTTTTATCTCTATCCCATCAAGGGTCTTAGCATTGATGTCCATTAAAAAGACGGCATTATCGGTTTTAAACCCTGCTGACGTTAATGCAATCTCTGCTGCGTGGATGGCGCCGGTCAGTTCGGATAAGCTGTTGTCCTTGGCCACAAGCCCTAGGGCCACCCTTGTTCCGGAACCCGGCATCAGATGGGCGCCCAGAATCCGGTTCTGGATATGGCCCGGCAGATCAGGGGCCGGATGTTTAATGGCCTCCGGAGTGAGGGTGCGGGGGGTAACCCCCTTGGGATCCAGCAGGCTGAACAGGTGTTGGTCCAGAAAAGTTGTCAGGTCGGCCCCATACTTGATCTCCACAATCATGGGGGTGGACGTGTAGAGGGGGGGATGTGCGATTTTCATCCATTTCATGTTCTGATGTTCACAAACGAAGAAAAACAGCCGTTCCACTGCATGGGCAAGGGTGCCGTTGATCTGATTGGATTCAGCCTCAAAATCCTGGAGGGTCAGGTTCAGATCCAGCAGGGGTTTTAAGGCCAAGGTGCGGGCCCAGAACATAGAACCCGAAGGAAAATCCAATGGGTCTTCGGGATTCAGGGTAAATCCCATTTTCCCTGCCAGCTCCTGGGCTGCCTCAAAATTCCCCCCCCAGTTGATGGCATTGCGCACCGGCTCAAAATGCTGGGCAGCAATCATCCCAAGATCCGGACAACGGGAA
>NZ_JBFXHE010000440.1:0-3644 GCF_050177295.1 Desulfobacter sp. | reverse complement strand
TCCTTGGGGACCGGGGTTTTATGGGTGGGGTCCCTGTAAAACATATGGGTGGCCACATGGATATTCTCGGGGTTGGGGGTTTCTAAAATAACAGATCCGCCATGGGTGAGCACCCGGTAAATTTCATATATGAGCATATTGAGTTTTTCAAATGGCAGGTGCTCAATGACATGAAAGGCTGTGATCAAATCAAGGCTTTGATCAGGCTGACGCTGCAGCCATTCCAGCAAATCGCCCTGCTCGGCTTGCAATCCATGACTGAGGCATTGGCTTATCATTGCGCTGTTCATGTCGATTCCGGTAACCTTGGCACAATAACCGGATATGATCTGAAGCCATTCTCCCCTGCCGCAGCCTAAATCTGCTGCTCGCATCTCTTTTTCTTTTGCAAAAAGAGGCTTCACCAAATCAACCGTGGCTTTGTATCGCTCGAGTATTTCATCCCGGCTTCCTCTGTAGGCTTGTTCCAGGGAAAGATAATAGTTATCTATTGCGTGCCGGGAAATGGTATCTATTTTATCCAGTACGGTGGGATCTTTTGATGCCCTTAACTCCTGCCTGACATCAAAAAAGAACTGGTCAAGTCTGCGCTGCTGCGCCTGGGCCTCCTGGTTCAGGAAAAAAAATAAATTGGATTTGATCTCTTCCACCTGGCGATTAAGGGAGAGTACGTCTTTTTTCATGAAGGCAGGGTCTTTAGCATAGTTGAAAACCAACCTGCCAAAGGTGTGTATTGCCTTTATCCTGGATAACAGGGCATGCCAATTTTTCCATATAAGGAGTTGCTTTTTTTTCAGCCAGGAAAGTTGTACGCTTTTTTTATTGAGTTGGGCATGTTCCGGGGAGAGCAGCAGGTTGGCAATAACAATTTTTCTGGCAACTCCGGCATCCAACCGGTGTTGCAAAAATTGCAGTTCATCGTCACTGGCCTGCCTGCCTAGAATTAATTGATATGCTTGTCTTAAAAAAGCCTGATCATCGTCAAGTTGATTGAGCTCAGACGTAAGTTCTTGAATTGTTTTTTTTATTATCATATTTTTCCTAAATCAAGCGTCCTGACATTATTGAGATTTTTAAATCTGGCTTTTCGTTACACAACCTGCTATACCAAAATTTTTTTATATGAATCCAGGAAAACTACAAATTATAAACTATTTTGCTTTCTTTGACCATATTTAGGATAGCCCATGAAAAAAATTTATGTAGATTGTTCGTTTCTGCCGGAAAACCCTGAATTGAACACAGGCATTCAGCGGGTTGTGCGTGAAATCATGCGGCATATGGAACACCTTGCTACCGAAGATGATTATAAAGTGATCCCTGTGAATTTAAGTTATGGACAATTTGTTCCTGTTGATGTCAAGGATCTTTACCGAAAGAAAAAAAAGGAAAACATAGAACCAAGCCTGACATTTAAATTTAATGCCAAAGAATTGGCTAAGAAGGGTGCCATATGGTTTGTATTGTATCTAAAACAGATTTATCTTGCCTTTCTTACTTTAATTGCTGCCATTCTATATCGCCCTGGGGTCAAGGCATTCCTCCTTGCGCCCCGGAATCGTTTCGGTTTGAATATGTTTATTGATAAAATCCTGATACAGCCGGCCAAGGCCCTTGTTAGATTGATTGCGATACGTATAAGACATAGGGATACCTCAGAATTTTTACCAAAGAGCGGAGATGTCCTTTTACTATTGGATTCGAGCTGGCATATGGATATCTGGCCGAGTGTGGCCAAAGCAAAAGAGTCCGGAGCCAAAGTCATTGCAGTCCTCTATGATATTATTCCGGTTACCCATCCAGAGTTTTGCGAAGAACCCTTGATCCCTGCCTTTGGAAAATGGTTTGAGTCCGCCCTGGAATTTGTGGACGGCTTTATTGCCATCTCCGCCACGGTTAAAAATGACTTTTCAACTTTTGTTGAAAACAAATATGGTCCCGATCATGGAAAGAAATTTGATTTCTTCCATTTAGGCAGCGACTTTAATTTTACTGAAATCAACGAAGACGGCATTCGTGAGCAGGTTCGCCGGGTGTTTGATGAACGGCCCACGTACTTGATGGTTTCGACCCTTGAACCGAGAAAAAATCACGCCTATTTGCTTGATACATTCGATGGGCTTTGGGCGAAAGGTATAGATGTGAATCTTTGTTTTATAGGCAGGGTAGGGTGGAAGGTAGACGACCTGCTTGAACGTATAAAAAGTAACCGTGAATATCAAAGGCGCCTGTTCTTCTGGTCCGATATCAATGACGTTGAACTTGCATATTGTTATAAGCATGCATCCATGTTGGTTTTTCCGTCATTCATTGAAGGTTTCGGGTTACCTATAATCGAAAGTTTGGGCCATGGACTTCCGGTTCTGGCATCGGACACCCCGATCCATAGAGAAGTGGGGCTTGATCACATCGGTTATTTTGATCTGGCTGATCCCGGCTCCCTTGAAAAGCAAATCGAGGGTATTGAAAAGAACGGTATCCCTGATGCTCTCAGGGTAGATCCCGATTATCGTTGGCTGGACTGGGAATCCAGCACCAGAATGCTGCTGGATAAAATTAACAAAATGCTGCTGACTCTTAAATAACACCAATTGATTTAACGATCAGGCGCTTGTAAATGTTATTTGATTTTTGCAAAAGATCACCGGGGACAGGTTCATTTATCGGGTGAAGTGCTTTTGTAAATGAAATTTTATCCGTGTAAGGGGAGAGGTTAATTTGTTTGGAAAGTTTTTCCCAGACCAGTTCACTCTTATCACACAGGTTCTCGTAACTTAAGAAAACAGCCTGAGGGGGAAGATTGTTCATCAGATATGAATAGGTGTTTATCCAAATCGTGAGCCAGTAGCTTAAATCCTGCGTATTTTTTTCGTCCTCATTTGTTCCATCAAACAGGAAAGGCCTGTGATCGGCTCCGAATTCATGATGGGCCAGCCAGGTCATGTATTTTTTTGCAAAGGCATCATCTGAATGCTTTTTTAAAAATTTTTTATGCTGGTTCAAAAGTGAAAATGCCTGCTGTAAAGGGTCCCGGAAAGGGACAATGATCAAGGCATTCGGAAATGCACGGGCAATGGAATCCAAGCGTAGAATATTGTTGTTGTTCTTGGATAAATAGCAGTTGTCAGGGGAGTTGTTTAAAATAAGACCGACAAAGGCTTTAAATTTATCTAAAATTTCATTGTCGGCCGTCATGGGGATCAAGCCGTTTTTTTTAATATAATCACTGCCGCAAAAGGTTCGCCAGAAAACCTCTTCAAGGGCTTCCGGGCTGTCATAATTGATTTTTAAGCCGTCCCCGTGAGCCCTTTCCTTCATCTCTGTGTCCTGGCGGGAGAAGCCGGCGATTTTGCGCCATAGGTTGGGTGCAAGAATAAAGGGCATGTCCCTGTATGTCAGGGAGGTAAATTTTCCGTTTTCATATAGGGTGCGCATAAGAACCGTGGTTCCTGCACGTGCAAGCCCGGCAACAAAGAGATGGGATTTTTCCGATGTAATATCCGGGGAAAACAGCAGCCGTTCAACGTCAAACAGGGTTTCTCCCACAAAATTATTTCCCAACACCATATGGTGGAGAAGTTTTGAGCCGCTTCCATAATCACCCCTGGGGGCCCGTGATACAATAAACCCAAATAAAGCGGCAA
>NZ_JBFXHE010000439.1:0-3647 GCF_050177295.1 Desulfobacter sp. | reverse complement strand
TTCCACTTTCCACGCTTTCCACCCCTAAAGGGGGGTATCCCTACGTGGAAAGCTGGGATACCCCCCAGGGGTTTCCCCCGGCTTTTGGAAAGGAAAATCTTTCCTGCCAGGGATTAAAAAAGGATCTGAAATGAACCCAAATATAACAAAAGGAACGATACTATGATTTTTAAAGATGACTCTGAGCTTCAGTCCAACCAGACCTGGTGCATTCCAGCTCAACCCGGGTGGTTCTATTTGTGGCCTGTAACCGATGAAAACAACAAAATAGTAGACCTTGAGCCTGACCCAATCCTTGCTTGGCTCATTCAACAAGAGCCGAATGGGGTTGACGCTCAACCGATATTGGCCAGCGGCGAAGTGAAGGAGCCGGAGTACATCCAACGGCCAGATGGGACCATTGAAGAGCTTTATTGTGCCACTTACGACAACAAGGATGTGCTTCTTAAGACACTTGAAAGTGAATAATAACCATGAGCCCAATGCAACGCACATTGACTGAGATAAAAAAACACGGCCTGCGGTACTGGATCGTTGAACACTTCAGCCAGTGGGACCGAACACGGCATGATCTGTTCAATATCATTGACCTGCTGGTTCTTGACGGTGGTGTTCTGGGGATACAGGTCTGCCAGGGCAATGATTACCGGCAGCACATCCGAAAGCTGACAGAAGAACACCAGGCCAACACCATTGCATGGTTGGAACAGCCCGGTACCCGTTTGGAGGTGTGGGCATGGCGCAAACTTAAAAAGAAACGGGGCGGCAAAGCCATGGTATGGATGCCGAAGATTGCAGATATTCTTCTGGTCAATGGCTGCCCATATATTGAAGAACGAAAATAAAACCGCCTTCCGGAAGACCCGGCAGGCACCAGAAAGGAAATGAACTATGAAAACCGAACGTACTCTGACTAAACAGATGAACACTCAAGATTTGAGTAAATTTACAGCCATGGCCGAAAAAATAAAATATGAACTCGATCAGCAAAAACCATCTGGATTCAATCTACCCCCGCTGTTTGCAGAGAAACTTCATCCGAATAAATCTTTGTTACTGAAAGCTAAACAAATCAGGAATGAAATCCTGAAGTTAAAATGTGGGATTGAAACAAACAATCCCGCTATAAAGTCCTTGGTTGTCCTGCCAGGAAGTTTTAATCAACCTGTGTGGACCGTCATTCAAAGCCATACGCCCTGGCAGCCAACAATATAGCTGGTTGAGACAAACGGGGAAAACCGCCTGCCCGGGACCGCGAATCCCAAGGCAGGCAGGAAACAAATGAACAAAGGGAAATTAATGGATTTCACATTAAACAGCAAGACTGTTTTAACCAACCTGACGCCGGCAACCCGGCAGGCCGTCAAACAGTACCTGAGCATGCCAAATCCCAGGTATGCAGAAGCGCAAAAAATGAACCGGTCAACCCACAACATTGACCGGGATTTGAAATTTTATCAGGAACGCACAGACGGCCTTGTCTGCCCACGGGGATGTGCGGCAAAGCTTTATCGCCTGTGTGAACGGATGGGTGAAAACATCCAGGTGTTTGACAACCGCCGGACCCTGGACCCGGTTGACTTCACCTTTGCCGGGGAACTGCGGCCATTGCAGCGGCAAGCCGTTGATGGTGTGCTTACCCGTGACAGCGGCCTGCTTGAGGCAGGCACCGGGGCCGGGAAAACCGTTATGGCTTTGTATCTCATTGCACAGCGTGGGCAGCCTGCTTTGATCATCGTCCACACCAAAGAACTTTTGAACCAGTGGATATCCCGGATTGAATCCTTCCTGGGCATACCCCGGGCAGAAGTCGGGATCATTGGCGGCGGTCAATTCGTCATCGGGAACCGGATCACCGTTGGCACTGTCCAAAGCCTTTGCAAACGATTGGGTGAAGTGGTGCCCCACATCGGCCACCTGATTTGTGATGAATGCCACAGAGCCCCCAGCAGGATATTCACCGAAACGGTCAACACCTTTGATGCCCTGTACCGGTTGGGTCTGACAGCAACCCCTTGGCGCAGGGATGGATTGTCAAAGGTAATTTTCTGGACCATGGGCGATGTCACTGGCCGGATTGATAAGCAGGATCTTGTGGACCAGGGAAACCTTTGCCCGGCTCAAGTCCAGTGGATCAAAACCGAGTTCAGCCCGTTTGCAGACGCCAGCGCAGAGTATTCAAAAGCCCTGTCCGAACTGACCGAAGATGAAACACGGAACCGGCTGGTTTGCAAAACAGTTGCTGAGAATAACGGCCATGGTATCAGCCTGGTCCTATCTGACCGGAAAGCCCACTGCGATACGCTGCAAAATATCCTGTTTAACGGCCATAGGGTTCAAACTGAGGTATTGACCGGCAGCACAAGTCAAAAAGAGCGTGAGCGGATCATTATGGCCTTGCAGGATGGTGAATGCTGCTATTTAATTGCCACAGGTCAGCTTATCGTTGAAGGATTCGACCTGCCCGGGATATCCACGGTGTTCCTGACAACGCCTGTGAAGTTTTCCGGCAGACTCATTCAGTATATCGGCAGAGCGTTGCGCCCAGCACCTGGGAAAGATAAGGCGCTGATATTTGACTTTGCGGACGTAAACAACCCGGTTTTCACGGCATCGGCTAAGGCCAGGGTTGGAACGTACGCTTCGCAGGGGATACCCTCTGTCGCTTCACAAAATGAATGATGATTCAAAGCGAAAAACGAAGTGAAAAAAATTGATGGTGAACGGGGATCAATTGCGGAGATGTGAACCCTACGCTTTCCAAATTGTCAGAAGGACCCGAAGACTTCATTAAACTTACGTACAGGAAAACGGTATTCATCTTTATGGTCCTTCCCTATCTTTGTGATAGTAGGGGTCGCTACACGGCGATATTTCTCTAATTATGATACCGAAAAAAGCTGATTCCGGTTCCGGTTAATATGGTGACAAAAAGCTAAGATTTGAGACAATACAAAAAAATGCCGAAACGCTTGAGATCAAATGGTTTTCAGAATTTAACAGACAAAAGAGATGTCAAATTTCCTTAATGATTTGGGTAAAAAGATAAGAGGTTTCTATGGGTGGTTGGGGATCAGGAAGATGGCTAAGAAGTGGTAAACCCACAGCAGAAGGGGCTTTGCCTTTGGATATTCGCAGGCTTAATAAAGCAAAGGTATTAACGCCCGGACGCTCTTTTTCATGGCAGTGGTCAAGGGGTGGGAATGTTCATGCCAGCATTGGAGCTGTTGCCTATCAAGATCATTTGATGTTGCGCTATTCTCATCGTGGCGAGTCCGTTGAACAGAAAGTTTATTATACCTGGACATCTTGCAATTACGGCGGGGAAAGAATCTGGTTCAGTTGCCCTTTTTGTGGTAGGCGGTGTGCCGTGATCTATGGTGCCGGGAAATATTTTGCCTGCCGTTCCTGCTACACTCTTGTCTATAAAACTTGCAACGAATCCAAGCGGGATCGGCGTTTCAGCAAGGCTAACAAGCTTAGAAAAAAAATCGGTGCTAAACCTGGATGTTTAAATCCTTTGCCAATTTTCAAGCCCAAAGGAATGCACGAAAAAACCTGGCAAAAGATCAGGTGCCAAATCCAAGCCATTGAATATCGAGGTCTGATTGATCTCGGGCGCATGATCGGCGTTAATAGCGACTGAG
>NZ_JBFXHE010000438.1:0-3648 GCF_050177295.1 Desulfobacter sp. | reverse complement strand
TTAAGGCGTCCACCAACACCTATTTTGCATATATGTTTGGCGGACTTTTCAGGAGCATCGGCTGCAAGATTCGTCCATATGAAATAAACAAGGGACAGACCAATGAGGCGTTGCACACTGCAGGTGCCATCATGGGCACGGCATTTCTGACGGGCGGATCAAAGGAAAAAGCCCTTAAGGAGATTATGGCTGTCTTTGAACAGATCCCGGTGAAAAAAGAAACACGCCCCAAGGTGGGAATCTTCGGGGATCTGTATGTCAGGGACAACCGGATAATGAACCAGAATCTGATCCAGTTCATTGAGGATAATGGCGGAGAAGTGGTAACCACGCCTTATTATCAGTATGTTCAGATCATCGCCAATGCCTATTTTAAAAAATGGTTCAAGGAAGGCAAATACTTAAGCCTGATTTCAAACAAAGCGCTTCTGGCAGCCGTAAAAACAATGGAAAAAAAATATTATCCATTTTTTGCGCCGTTTTTCAATGAAACGGAACTCAAGGTAAACGCGCCCTATGAACATATCCTTGAAACCTACGGCATGCTGCCGGAACATACCGGAGAGTCCATGGATAACTTGCTCAAGATCCACTATATTGTCAATGAACATCCGGATATAGCCCTTCTGGTTGCCGTCAACCCGACATTTTGTTGTCCGGGTCTTGTGACCGAGGCTATGGCCTCACAGATTGAAAAAAAGGTCGGAGTTCCGATTGTCAATATTACCTATGATCTGTCCGGAGGCAACAAGAACAGGGTGGTGGTGCCTTTCCTGAAATATTTGCGCAGATCCCCCTATTCCCAGAGCCGGAAAGCTTTTGTCTAACGTTCGGCCGGCAGATATGCCTTGGTTTCAGGGTATCTTTTTATAAAGTCATTCTGAAATTCAATGCGCTTGACATTAAACCGATTGTGGGAGTCAACAGCCCTGCGGTAACGCAGATAATATTCATCATACTTTTTTAGATGGATTGTACTTTCCGACTTGGTTATGGCGTCAAAATTCCGGTAACAGAAGCGCAGCAGGGTTTCAAAATTATCCAGATAGTTTTCAAGGCTTTTAAAGCGCGCAATCACGATGCGGTTGTTGTAAAATTTTTTGATTTCATATACCCATTGCAGATCCTTTTGGGTGAAGAAATCCCTATAACTTCCCACAAACTCAACCATTTGCTTAATTGCGGCCTGATTATCAAGCATGGCCTGGCGAAGTTGGCCTATAAATACAATGGTCTGCTCAAGTTTATCTAAGTTTGACTGAACCTTGGACTGCTGCTCAAGTTCAATTAAAGCGTTGTCCAGGTTCTGGGTGGTATGTTTAAGGATTTCACTGTAACGGATAAGCTGCCGGGTAACAGGCGGCAAGTAATCATATTTATATGTTGCCTTCATTCTGGAATAGATAAAAATTTCGCCGACAGTTACAATGAAGAAGCAGACCATGAAAATCAAAAACAAAATCAAACGATTACCTTTTCCGGATTTAAATATGAAATACGGGGTCGTTACAGGCGCTGCAAATACAATCGCAGCCCACCATTTAGGGAGGCTTTGACGCTTGCATTCTAAAAACATCAGACCGGATAAAATAAAAATAAAAGAAAAATAAATATAGTACACGCGTTAAAATTTCCTATGGGTTTTAATGGTATAACCAATACCGTCAGACTGCAGTGTAACAGCGCCCATCAGATCCGTTCGAAAAATTGAGATCCTTTTTTGCAAATACCGCTGGAAAACCCTCCGGCAGGGGAACTTATGTCTGTTCATATAACCGCATGATATTATAACTCCTGACGGGCTGACTTGATCAAGAAAAAGTTCACTTGAACTGGAACAACTGCCATGGTGGGGGGACATAAGAATATCTGATTTGAGACTAAAATTTTCTGCATGTATAAGTTCCCTTTCTCTTTTTTCTTCAATATCGCCTGGAAAGAGCATGGAAAAGGATAAAAAATCAAGTCGGGTAACAAGACTGTTGTTATTAACGTTATCAGATAATTGCGGACTTTTTCCGCCAAGAATACTTATTTTAACCTGATCCCACGAAAACCGCCAGGGGTCAGGACCCGGGACATGAATTTTAATATCTTTTTTTTCAGCGATATCCATCAGATTTTTAAAAAAAACAGATGAGACCATCTCATGATTTTTTATCCATTGTCTGACCCCAAAGTTTTCAAAAATAAAATAAAGGCCATTCATGTGATCACTGTCCGGATGTGTCAGAATAACGGCATCAAGAGATAGAATCCAGCGCTTCCACAAAAAGGGGCCCACAATATACCGGCCGGTGTCAAAACTGGAACCTGAGCCAAATCCGCCGGCATCAATGAGCAGGGTTTTTCCGTCAGGCGTAATGATAACAGATGCATTCCCCTGCCCGACATCCAGGGTGTGTACCACAAGTTTTCGCGGATAAAATCTTTTCAACATCCCCTGGCCTGTGGATACCATGCCGGCCGCAGTCAGAAGAAAGGTCAGGTATATGGCACCCTTGTTCTTTTCCATGATTGCAAATCCAAGGCAAAGTATCAGTGCATAATATATTATAATTTCAATTGGCCGTGGTGTGACGACCCTGGCCCAGGTCCAGTCGAAACCGGCAATCCAATCAATACCCTGAAGACAATATGAAAGAATGTGGATATCTAAAGTTAAAAAAAGGTCGGAGAGGCCAGGCAAAAGATCCATAAACATCAGGCCTGCCAATCCCAGGGGAAGCCCTAAAAAACCGATGACAGGAATCATGACAAGGTTGGTCCCCACCTGGACCATGGGAAACATATTAAAATAAAACGCTGTCACAGGGGCTGCGCCGATCCCTGCAAACACGGTTGTCAAAATCATTAAACAAATTCTTTTAATCCATTTATTCTCGGGTATGCCCAAAGTCCGTCCAAGGAACATAAAGCCCGAGATAATAAAAAAAACACAAGCAAATGAGAGCTGAAAAGAGATGGAAAACAAGGCACCGGGATCAATAAAAATAATTAGACTTGCGGCAAAGTAAAGGGTGTTTAAAGGATCTTTTTCCTTTTCAATGAGAAAAGAGGTTAAAAAGACCGCTGTCATGATCAACGCTCTTTGGGTCGATGGTGAGAAACCGGCAAAAAAAGCATAGGCCGTCAAAGGCAAGAGCGTGAGAATGCCTGCTGCTTTTTTTGCATGGCCTGTTATGACAAGAGACGGGTGCTGATTTAATATAAATATAAAAACAGAAAAAAAACCAACTCCGACAAGAGACATGTGCAAACCCGAGACAGCTAAAATATGAGAAAGACCTGCTTTGGAAAAATTATCACGGGTTTTTTCATGAATCATCTCTTTTTGCCCTGTAACCATTGCTGTAAGCACCGCCCCGGCCTGGTTGGAGAAAAAATCAGGCAGCCTGTCATCTGTGTTTTGGACGGCTTTTGCAACATTGTTGGAAAAACGTTCCCGGGTCCTTTGCAGAAATCGCATGCCCCGGGCAAATAAGCTGCCGTCAACCCTGCCTGTATGTACAATGGTGTACGAATTCGCGTAAATGGTGCCGGTTATACCTTCAAGACGCATCCGAAATTCATGATCATACCCCCCGGGGTTGGAAAAATTTCGTATGGCTCTAATTTTTGACGTAACGATAATATGTTCCCCAAAAC
>NZ_JBFXHE010000437.1:0-3657 GCF_050177295.1 Desulfobacter sp. | reverse complement strand
GTATCCCGTCTAAAATAATGAAAAATTCAGCAGACCTGCTGCTTGATTGCCTTAAGGCCGGCAGTATGGGGATTAAGATTTCAGGTACGGTCAGCCCTGACATCCGCGCCCTGATGCAACGAAAGGAAACCGTGCTCGAAAGCCAGAGAAAAGGGCTTGCAGGACTTCTTGAAAAGGCTGGGGTAAATATTGTCATGGGCCGGGCGAAAATTGTCTGCCCGGGAAAAGTTGCGGTGGTATCTGACCGGGAACAGCCCATATCCGTGGCGTATGACAAGTTGATCATTGCAGCCGGCACAGTCCCCATGAACGTTCCGGCTTTTCCCTTTGACCATGAAAAAATTTTGTCTTCCAATGATATCCTGTCCCTGGATTACATACCAACGTCTTTAACCATTGTGGGCGGCGGGGTGATCGGGAGTGAATTCGCTTTTATATTCAGTGCCCTTGGCTGTCAGGTGACCATTGTTGAGGCCATGGACAGGGTCCTTCCTTTACCGGGCGTGGACGCGTCCTGTTCAAAGCTGCTGTTGCGGGAGATGAAAAAACGCAAGATCAAAGTGCTTACGGATACAATTGTGACACGGGCTGAAAACAAAAGCAGCGGTCTTGATATTTTTCTGGGTGCCAGTCCATTCATCCAGTCCGCCGGAAAACTGAAAACGCAAATTGCTCAATCCGATGTCATGGCCGTGTGTATCGGCAGAAGTTCTTTGGCAAAAGAGCTGGGCCTTGAAAATATCGGCCTGGAAACAGACAAGGCCGGATGGATTGCCGTGAATGAATATATGCAGACCTGTGTTGACAACGTTTACGCCATTGGTGATATCCTCGGCCCTGCCCATGTGATGCTGGCCCATGTGGCATACCATGAAGGCCTCGTGGCCGCAGCAAATGCCTGCGGACAAACAGGGATGTCCAAAATCGCGATGTCTTATGACGCTGTGCCCGGGGCCATTTTTACCATGCCTGAAATAGGCACGGTGGGATTAACAGAACAACAGGCCCGGGAACAGGGCAAAGAGATTGAAACGGCCGTTGTAAATTTCAGGGCCTTGGGAAAAGCCCATGCCATTGACCAGATTGCAGGAGAGGCGAAAATGATTGTGGAAAAGGGGTCAGGCAAGGTGCTCGGGGTTCATATGACAGGCCCCCATGCAACCGATCTGATTGCCGAGGCCGCCCTGGCCATCCGCAAAGGGCTGACCGCAAAGGATCTGGCGCACACCATCCATGCCCATCCCACCCTGGCTGAAATCATGGGAGAAGCGGCATTAAAAATATTAGGCACCCCGCTGCATGGATAACCCATTGGCTAACTGATGGGCGGATTCACATTGAATTCGCACATTTTATATAACAGGGTTTTATAGGATATTTTTAAAATTTTTGCGGCTTTGGATCGGTTCCACCCCACTTTTTCAAGCACAAAAGTGATCACTTCCTTTTCTACTTTGTCCGAGGCCAGTTTCTTTATTTTTTTCAAAGAGATATCTTCAAACAGTTTTTCCGAACTTGTGGACAGGTCTATAAATTCTGAAATGATTCTCATCCGCTGGTTTCCAGGTTCATTATCAAAGGGAAAAGCAGGCGAATGCAGGGCAGAACCGGCTAATTGCGCCTGAAATTGATCTTCTGAAGACAATGTTTCAGGAGGGGATACGTCGTCAGGCAACTCTTCAAAAATTTTATCCCAGGAATTGAGCACCATCTGTTTTTTTATGCAATTTTGCAACTGGCGCACATTCCCGGGCCAGGGATAACTGCAAAGGCGATCCATGGTTCGGCGGTCAGGCCTTTGTGCCTGGGTTTGAGGGTAGTCTGACAAATATTTTTTAAAGTAATACTCAATCAAAGCCGGAATATCCTCCGGACGTTTGCGAAGGGGTGGAATATCTATTTTAATAATATTAAGCCGGTAAAAAAGATCTTCTCTAAAGGTTTTGTCTTTTATTTTTTTTTCAAGGCACTGGTTGGTTGCCGCAATTATCCATACATCTGTTTTAAAATCCTGGTCAGATCCCAGGGGAGAAAACTCCCCGCTTTGGAGCACATGGAGCATTTTGGACTGAAGGGCAAGGGGCATATCCCCGATTTCGTCAAGAAAAAGAACTCCCTTGTGTGCAGTTAAAAATTTTCCGTAGCGTTTTTTATGGGCCCCGGTAAAAGCGCCTTTTTCATAGCCGTAAAGTTCTGATTCAAGAAGGGTTTCAGGCAAGGCAGCACAATTTATTTTTACAAAATTATTTTCAGACCGATTCGATTCAGCGTACAGATTGCGGGCAACCACTTCTTTTCCAACACCGGTTTCTCCTGTAATCAGGATGTTCAGGCAGGTTTTGGCCACATGGTTGATCAGTTCCTTGATCTTCAGCATAGGGATGGAGACGCCTATCAGCGGAGTGGGTGAAATCATATCTTAATAACGCTCTCTTTTTTCTAATCTTCTGTACAGCCTAAAAGTTCGGCAACTTTGCGTTCAATTTTAAACAGGTCAACCGGTTTGAAAATAACGATATCAGCCCGGGCTTCGGAAGCCAGGGCCCCGGGGTAATCCCCATGCCCGGTCATGGCAATGGTTTTAATATCAGGGAATTCATTTTTGACAATGGAAATCAGCCCCACACCAGTGATGTTAGGCATAACAAGGTCTGTGATCAGGCAAAGGAAATAATTGGGTTTATCCCGCAGAATTTTTAAAGCAGCAAATCCGTCCGCCGCTGTCTTAACCTCATACCCAAGGGAGTTAAAAAATTCATAAAAAGTAGACAAAATATCTTCGTTATCGTCCACGATCAGAAGTCGAGCCGGATTTGCCATATCAGCCTCTTTGTCAATGAAAATGAATAATGCTTTACGTCCATATCTCAATTTTCTTGGTATATGCAAGGGAAAAAAATATGGGTGTGAAAAAAATATCCAGTTCATCGAACAAAACAGGAAACAGAAAAATGGACGGTTTTAACTGTCTTGCCTAAAAACAATATTCATATTATAAAATCGGTCTGTACTTGGCCTGATAAAATTTCAGGTATCAGGCAGAAAATTTCTGCTGTTTTACAATTGTTAGACTCAAATATATAGCAACAAGGAAATTCAATGAAAAAATCAATTATCAGGGGATCCGGCTTCTTTGTTCCGCCCCATATTGTCACCAATAAAGACCTGACCGAATTTATGGACACTTCCGATGAATGGATCCGCCAGCGCACCGGCATCCACCAACGCCACTGGGTCACCGAAGATGATATTTGCGGTGCATCGGATCTGGGCACCCAGGCAGCCCGCATGGCACTGGACAAAGCGGGTTGGCGCCCCAATGATCTAGATTTTATTATTTTTGCCACCCTAAGTCCGGATATCATGTTCCCGGGAGGCGGGTGTCTTCTGGCGCGAAATCTTGAGCTTGATTCCACACCAGCCCTGGATATTCGCCAGCAATGCACCGGATTTTTGTACGGATTTGCCACGGCAGATTCCTATATCAAATCCGGTCTTGCCTCAAAGGTTCTTCTGGTGGGCGCTGAAGTGCATTCCACTGGCCTTGACAAAACCACCCGGGGCAGGGATGTGACGGTGATTTTCGGTGATGGGGCAGCTGCCATATGTATCGAAGCCGTTGACACGGATGAAAATGTGGGTCTTATTGCCTCTGCA
>NZ_JBFXHE010000436.1:0-3664 GCF_050177295.1 Desulfobacter sp. | reverse complement strand
TAGGCATCAAGGTATCCCTGGCTGACTGCCGCAAAACGATGCTTCCGGCTCAAAATAGCAAACCCGGAAGACGGCATGTTGTCCATTCCGAATTTAAACATCTGCAAATAGGCATTTTCCGCTTCCAGCTCCCGGATCCTGAATTTGAATGCCTGGCAATCGGCACAATGATCAGCCATAAACAACACCCCCCCTCCCTTTAAAAGTTCTGCTCAACTTTCAAAATGCAAAAGGCAACAAGACATGGAGAACCTTATAGGGATGTTTTCAGGCCTGGTCAAGGGCTCAGGGATTCGATCGCCCCCTGTGTCAGGATAGATGCCGCATGGTTTTAAAAATAAATTGAATCTGAACGCTTTTTTTTTTAGACTGACATACATTTTTGCAGTTGGCTTTCCCAAAAAACGTATAATAGTGGAGAAATGATGAGGAAAAAAACGTCAGACCCGTTTCTAAATTTTATAAAAGAGAACAATCCGGACAAGGCACAAGTCAGTCTGGAAAAAAACTTCCGGACGTTGACAGATAATCTGCCCATTGGCATCGTCCTGACTTCAGTGGAAGGAGAAATAATAAATGTAAACCCCGAAGGCCTACAGATGATGGGGTACAGTTCAGTTGAGGACCTTGCCCACATCCCCATTCAATCGTTCTATTATGATAAAAAAGACCGGGAAATTTTTTTAAAAAAAATGGAAACCGGGCGGGTCAGGGACCTGGAAATGAAATTTAAAAAAACCGACGGCAGCGTAATCTGGTGCTCCATGTCTTCTGTAAGCCAGGAAAACAGTCCCAGAGGGCGCTATTTTATCACCTCGCTTCTGGATATTTCCCGGAGAAAACAAATGGAGGAAGAGAAATCCGGCCTTTTGGTCCAGTTAACCCAGACCGATAAGCTGGCCTCCATCGGCCAGCTCGCAGCCGGAATTGCCCACGAAATTAATAATCCGGTGGGATATGTCACCAGTAACCTGAACTCCCTGGAAGAATACCTGTCCGATATTCGAAAGTTCGTCAAAATGAATCAAACCCTGATCAAAGACCTGAACAAAATCACGCTCCCCGAAGCGCTGGCACAAATGGCTGAAAAAATCCATGAATACGCCCGGGATATTGACCTTGATTTTCTTCAGGAAGATATGGAGGAACTCATAAAGGACTGCATTGACGGACTGGACCGAATCAAAAAAATCGTCATAGATTTAAAGGATTTTTCCCATCCCGGTAAAAAAGATATCGAACCCGTGAATATTAATGCCTGTATTGAAACCACTCTGAATGTGGCAGCCAATGAGTTAAAATATAAAACAATGGTACATAAAGACTTAAAGGTTGTGCCACTGATCAACGGCATCCCCCAGCAGCTCAACCAGGTTTTTTTGAACATACTGGTGAACGCAGCCCAGGCCATCGAAAAAACAGGTGAAATCAGAATCAAAACATGGCAGGAAAACAAGGATGTATTTCTTTCAGTTTCAGATACCGGCTGTGGCATAGAACCGGAAAATATCTCCAAAATTTTTGATCCCTTCTTCACCACAAAAGAGGTGGGCAAAGGCACGGGCTTAGGTATGAATATCGCTTATAACATTATTCAGCAGCATGGCGGCAGCATTGCCGTGGAAAGCAAAAAAGGCAAAGGGACCACGTTTACCGTCAGCCTGCCTGTTCCTGAAGACACAAAATAAACCCTTTACCGAAAAAACGTCCGGTCAGCGCAGACAGGGTTAGGCCATATACCTGATTATCTATAGTTATATCCGACTTAACCTGATTCATTTGCGATTCAAACACAGGTAAAAACGTTTTCATCACGTCTTTGGAAAAATAGTCAGCCAAAGCGTTTCCCACAATGACCATGCGGCCGTTTATTTTTAATTTTTCAGCCTGCTGGTTGATCAATATAATTGTCCGGTCGCAACTTATGCCCATGGCTGAGACAGGAAGTCCCCTGAAAAGAACCCGCGTCAGTTCAAGGGCCTGGTTCTGGAGTTCCAGCTCTCTTGTCCGCTGCTTAATAATACTTTCAAGGTTCTTATTGATTTGTTCCAGTTCTTTATTCTTTGCGGCTACCATAAGGTGCAGGGCGTGGTTTGACTGAATAAGATCATAGCGTTCAAGGGCTTTTCTGATCTCCTGCTTAAGATCGTCATCATTCCATGGCTTTAAAAGGAACTTGTAGACATGCCCCTCATTTATTGATGCTTTAATGGAGTCGATTTCAGTATACCCGGTCAACAGAATTCTTATAGTATCCGGGTAAGTCTCCCGGACCTTGGCCAGAAATGAAATACCTGACATACCCGGCATCCGGTGATCTGAAATAACCAGGTGAATGTTCCGGGATGCCATGATTTTGAATCCGTCTTCCCCATTTGTTGCCGTAAACAGATCAAAGTCTTCTTTTCGCAGCAATCGCTTTAAAGAGGAAAGAATTGGTTTTTCATCATCAACACAAAGTATCGTGTGCTTTGGTGTACTGTCCATCACCTGATGTTCCAGCCCATTTTAAAATTATAGAAAAAACGCCCAGGCATCATTGATCAGAAGCTCGACCGTTGGAAACCATTTGGGCACCGTTTCAATCCAAACATTCAACAGGTTTTTCGCATGGAGATCAAAATACGCATACTTAATATTTCCCGGAGATATGTTGTTGTTCAGAAAATCCGCGTAATAGCTGTTAATGATGCCATCCGCCGTATTTACGATAATGCTTTCATTGAAAAAGGGGGCGCCGGGTTGAATGGCATGATGAGAATAGATTGTATTGGCCAGATGCATCGGAAGTTCCCATTTTTTTACAAAAAAATATCCGATTTCGCAATGACAGGCCGGCAATATTGTTTTTTCTGCGGTCAAATACATCAGATCTTTCTGGCGGGCATGTTCGATCACCCGGATAAAATCACCGGGGAAATAATGCGCCAGCATCAGTTTGCCCATATCATGAAGTAACCCGCAGACAAAGCATTTTTCAGGGTCTCCAACCATGGCCTGTTCCGCCAGATACCGGCTAAGGACCGCAACGCCAATGGAATGCCGCCAGAAATACTCAACTTTGAAATGCGTATTTGATTTTTGCGTAAACAGATGATTCAAAAAATTAAAGGTTGAAAGCGACAGTACAATATTCCGTATGGCATCAAACCCCAAAATGATGGCTGCTTCATTGGTGGTTGAAATTTTCTCCCTTAATCCGAAAAAAGCGGAATTGACCAGTTGAAGCATTTTAAACACAATGGCCTGGTCCTTTTCAATCACTTTGGATAGAGAATCATTTGTTGTGTTTGGATCATCAAGCATTTGATTTACTTTTGTTACAATAGAGGGCAAAGAAGGCAAATCCCGGATTTCGCCAAATCGTTTCAGAAATACTGCTTTTGTTTTATTCAATGAGGCGCCTCTAAAAAACGGGTTACGGATTGTCAAAACGAATTTTACATAAATGATATGGAAAATATGCCATTAATCTCAATTTTTGTAAAGTATGCATTATCTGCTTTAGAAGCGCCTTATTTATAGAGGATGGGATCAATGTCGTACTTTCTGACCTTATAATGCATGGCCCGTTTGCTGATACCCAGGAGATCGGCCGCATCTTTTTGAACCCCCCTTGATTTTTTCAAGGCCCTTATAATGGTATCCTTTTCGCTCTGTTTAA
>NZ_JBFXHE010000435.1:0-3689 GCF_050177295.1 Desulfobacter sp. | reverse complement strand
CCATGAACGCCTTTCTTTCAGGCTTGTTTTGAATGGGAAAGGTAATATCGTAGGTTCCTTTTTCCATGCAGGCCAGCACCCGTTTCCATGGCAGAAGATCTGCCTTGAATTTGCAATGGATGCGTTTGCTCACCTCTGTGCCGATATCAAACGCATATCCGCTTTTCAGCGCCTGGCCTTCCCGTCCTATGGAATAGGGGGGCCAGGTATCTGTGGCAAGCCTAAGTACCGGGTCATTTCCGGCACAGGGTGCTGCGAAGAAAAAAATAAAGCCTATAAATAGAACAATGCGTCTGCAAAAGAATTTAAACATAAGGCTCCTTTGTAACTGTTTCGTACACAGGCTTCACGGGTTTCCGTCCAGGCATTAACTAATGCGTAATTATATCTGATTTTGGGCCGGATTACAAAATGATATCCCTCCTGATGCACGGGTGTTAAATTGATTATATCCTTCTACCTTGTTTGACAATTTTTTTTGTTTATGTGTAGATTTGCCATCATGGTAAAAAGGCGGGACTTGAAAGCGGTTTTATACAATTAAAAGAAAATTTAAAAGGAGACACAATGGAGTGGTTGAAACAAATTAACATTGAAAAATATATAGAGACGCTGACCTACTGGGTGACCACCTACTCTGTAAAGATTATTGCCGCGCTGCTGATTCTGGTGATCGGGAAATGGCTGGCCAGACGAATTACCAATTTGATCACGAAATTGATGGAGAAAAATAAGATAGATATCACGCTTGTGCGGTTTTTTGACAGCATTATGTATTATACCTTTATGGTGATGATCGTCATTGCTGCCGCAGGCCAGCTGGGAATCAATACCACCTCTTTTCTGACCATTGTGGGTGCTGCCGGCCTGGCCATTGGTCTTGCATTGAAGGACTCTTTGGCCAATTTTGCTTCGGGCGTGATGCTGGTCCTGTTCAGACCTTACAAGGTCAATGATTTTGTGGACATTGGCGGGGTAGCCGGGAATGTGGTGAGTATATCCTTGTTCACCACGGAGTTGAGTACCGGGGATAATCAAAAAGTGATCGTACCCAATGCCAGCATAACCTCCAATGTTATTACCAATGTTACGGCCAATCCCACCCGCCGGGTGGATCTTGTCATCGGCATTGGTTATGATGATGATATAAAAAAAGCCAAAGAGGTTATCCAGGGTGTTCTGGCAGAAGAAAAGCGCATTCTTCCCACACCTGCGCCACTTATTGCCGTGTCTGAACTTGCCGATTCCAGCGTTAATTTTGTGGTCCGGCCCTGGGTTAAAACAGGAGATTACTGGGGCGTATATTTTGCCCTCTATGAAAACATCAAGCTGGCCCTTGATGCCAATGGTATCAGCATCCCATTTCCCCAGCATGATGTTCATATGTACCGGGAAAGCAAAGAATAAAAGACTTGGGAAAAATAAACGTCACCGTTTTTTCGCCGAATTTTTAGCCAGATTGAAAGACGACCCATGGCGTATATTCAATGCGTCATGAGTCGCGTCTTAATTTCGCAGACATTTTGAAACACACTTTTACGCTTTTGTTTGTGACAGCCAGGCCAACATCATCATTTACAAAGGGGGAATAACAAGCAGGCCTGTTTCTTTGCCGATGATGACTACTTGTCTTATCTTCAATGGCTTAAGGAGTATGCCTTAGCCTCGGGTTGTCTAATCCACGCTTACGTTTTGATGACAAATCATGTCCATCTGTTGCTGACCCCTAAAAGCAGCGGCAGTGCCGGAGATTTGTTAAAACGACTGGGTCAACGGTATGTTCAATATATCAACCGAACCTATAGAAGAACGGTTACCCTATGGTAAGGAAGATATCGATCCTGCCTGGTTCAAGAGGAGAAATATTTGTTGACATGTCAGCGGTACATAGAACTGAACCCGGTCCGTGCGGGTGTTGTAGAGCATCCGGGTGAATTTAGATGGTCGAGTTATCGTCATAATGGGCAGGGAGAAATGTCGGATTTAATTACACCACATATTTTTGATAAAAAGTCTGGGGATGAAATTGCCGCCTGAGTCAAGGGAGAAAAAATCACACAACATATCAAAAGAAAATTGCATCTAAGCAGGAAGATGTATTATGCTGGGAAGACAAAGTTGAGTTCCAGACATTTTCTACAACAACAAAAAAAGGATGAATACTATGGACATTTCAACAACCTATATGGGGCTTGCCCTTGAAAGCCCTGTTATTGTAGGCAGTTCCGGATTAACCGACTCTGTGGAAAAACTAAAAAAAATTGAAGAAGCCGGAGCGGGTGCCGCCGTACTTAAATCCATCTTTGAAGAAGAAATCGCCTATGAATACAATGACATCATAAAGGACGTGTCCCTTACAACAGGATACAACCTGGAACAATTTGATTACCTTGACATGCAGCTCCGGGGGAAGAAACTATTTGCATATCTGGAACTGATCAAACAGGCAAAGGCCGGGGTGAGTATGCCTGTTATTGCCAGCGTAAACTGTGTCTACTCCCATGAATGGGCCTCCTTTGCCAAACAGATCGCCGATGCCGGGGCTGATGCCCTGGAACTGAACATGTTTTTTTCGCCCACTGATTTTGAACGGGAGAGCAGTGAACTGGAAAAAGTCTATTTTCAGATTGTTGAAAAACTTTTAAAAACAGTCACCATACCGGTTTCACTGAAGATAAGCTACTATTTTTCAAACCTGGGAAGAATGATCCAGCGGCTTTCGGAAACCGGTGTCTCCGGTATTGTCCTGTTTAATCGGTTTTTCAGTCCGGATATTGATACGGAGAAACTTGAAGTCAAACCCTCCTTTGTTTTCAGTTCCCCTTCGGATATAGCCATCTCCCTGAGATGGATGGCAATTATGTCCCAAAGAGTTAAATGTGATCTGGCTGCATCCACCGGGGTTCATGACGCACAGGGTGTGATCAAGCATATTCTGGCCGGTGCCCAGGCCGTGCAGATGGTATCGACATTGTACAAAAACAAAACGCCATACCTTAAAACAGTTATCCAGGATATCCGGAATTGGATGGAAATCCATGGTTTTGACTCTCTGGCGGACTTCCGCGGGAAGCTGAGCCAGGCAGAAGCCCAAAACCCGTCTGTTTACGACCGGCTTCAGTTCATGAAGTATTATTCATAGGCGCTTTTATCATGAACGCTGTTGGCGTTCTTGGGGGAAAAGATTCCAGGCAGACGCACACCTGCTTGGGATCATAAATAAAATACCTGTTTTGGGCTACCGGTTTAAGCCGGGACACCCCGTAGAATAAGCCTTTTATGAGATGCCCTGTTTTTAAGGCTGACCTCCTGGAAGACTTTGATCAAACGGTTCAGACTGTCCCGGCTTAAAACGGTAGCCACCTCTTTTTACCTCCTGGCCGATTTTTCGAGCGAAAAATTATCCGATTGATGATTCTAATACCATTATTTATCGGAGCCGGATGGCCAAGGGGGTTAGTAATGGAAATTCATTAAAATTGACCGAGGTGAAGATACGCCCCGAAAAGGTTATGCGCCTTTGGGATTGAAAAATCAACGGTTTTGACAATGAATATGCCGGTATCAACAATAGGCATGTAGAAGAGCTTCTTTGGGTAAAATCCTTTTTTCCTTTTCTCAACTCTGTTTTTTCAGTTACTTATGTGATATGTTCTTTTGCTTTATCAGAATGGTAATGATAAAAGATA
>NZ_JBFXHE010000434.1:0-3703 GCF_050177295.1 Desulfobacter sp. | reverse complement strand
AAACGTTAAAAACATAGATAAAAAAGTATCAGGAGAAAATTATGCTGCTTCGACATACACCTAAAGAGATTAAAGAAAGAAAGGCCCTGGCGGTTAACCCGGCTAAAACCTGCCAGCCCATCGGGGCCATGTACGCCGGCCTCGGTATTCACGGCTGCCTGCCTCACAGCCATGGGTCCCAGGGCTGCTGCGCTTATCACAGATCCACCCTGACCCGCCATTACCGTGAACCCATCATGGCGGCCACCTCCTCCTTTACCGAAGGTGCGTCGGTGTTCGGCGGCCAGGCCAACCTGCTCCAGGCTCTGTTAACCATATTTACCACCTACAACCCGGACATGGTCGCGGTTCACACCACCTGTCTGTCGGAAACCATCGGCGACGACGTGAACCAGATTGTCAAAAAAGCCTATAAAGACGGCACCATCCCCGAAGGCAAGTATGTCGTTCATACGTCAACACCATCCTATGTCGGATCCCATGTCACCGGTTTTTCCAATATGGTTAAATCCATAGCGGTTCAGATGGCTGAAAAGACCGGCAAATCCAACGGGAGAGTGAACATTGTGCCCGGATTTGTGGAGCCTTCGGATATGGCTGAAATTAAAAGAATCGCTGCAATGTTGGGCGTAAACCCCATCCTCTTTCCGGATACCTCCGGCGTTGTCAACGGACCGCTCACCGGAAAATTTGAGATGTATCCCAAAGGCGGTACTCCGATCAGTGATCTGAAAAGCGCGGGTGACAGCATGGCTTCCATCGGCCTGGGCGCCTGGGCGTCTGCAGAAGCGGTCAAAGCCCTTGACGCCCAGTGCAAGATCCCCTGCCAGGTGCAGGATCTGCCCATCGGCCTTCTGGCCACAGACCGGTTCGTTGATGCCCTGCGTACGGTAGCCGGCGTCAGTGTACCCGATTGCGTTACCCAGGAGCGCGGTCAGCTGTTGGATGTCATCTCAGACATGCAGCCCCACCTGTACGGCAAAAAGGTCGCCCTCGCAGGTGACCCGGACCAGCTCATCCCCCTGACCGAATTTCTGGTCACCATCGGCATGAAACCGGTCCACATCGTTACCGGCACCCCGGGCAAGGCCTTTACCAAACGGATCAAGGAGATCACGGCCAGGTTCGGAGACCAGATCAATGTCCAGAACCCCGGCGACATGTTCCTGCTGCATCAGTGGATCAAGAATGAACCTGTGGACCTGCTCATCTGCAACACCTACGGCAAGTACATGGCCCGGGACGAGGATATCCCCTTTGTACGCCACGGCTTCCCCATCCTGGACCGGATCGGCCACGCCTACTTCCCCACAGTGGGGTACAAAGGCGGGCTGCACCTTCTGGAGAAAATCCTGGGCGTCCTCATGGACCGCAAGGACCGGGATGCATCTGAAGAAACGTTTGAACTGGTAGAATAGTATCTGAGAGCAATTAAAGCAGTAAAGGATAAATAACATGACCTCCATATCGGTACTCAAACAGAGAGAAAAACAGATCTACCAGAAGGGCAAACAGCCCTTTGAGATGGAATGTGAAACCAAGAGTCTGGCGGGCGCAGTCAGCCAGCGGGCCTGTGTATTCTGCGGCTCCAGGGTGGTGCTTTATCCCATCGCGGATGCCTTGCATCTGATTCACGGCCCCATCGGGTGCGCCTCCTATACCTGGGATATCAGAGGGGCCCAGTCTTCGGGCCCGGAGCTTCATCGGATGAGTTTTTCAACGGATCTGTCAGAGACCGATATTATCTATGGCGGAGAAAAAAAGCTGAAAAAGGCATTGCTGGAGCTGATTGAAAAGTATTCACCCAAAGCCGCCTTTATCTATTGTACCTGCATTGTGGGCATTATTGGTGATGACGTGGACGCGGTCTGCCGCCAGGTGGAAAAAGAGACCAATATTCCTGTCATCGCTGTCCACTCTGAAGGATTTAAAGGAACCAAAAAAGACGGGTACAAGGCAGCCTGCGACGCGTTGTTCAGCCTGATCGAAAGAAACAAGGCCCCCCGGGTCACCATTCCCGACTCCATCAATATCCTGGGGGAATTCAATATTGGCGGAGAGACATGGATCATAAAAAAATATTATGAAGCCATGGGGGTCAAGGTGGTCTCCGTGATCACCGGTGACGGCCGGGTGGACGAGGTGATGCAGGCGCGCAATGCAGCCCTGAACGTGGTCCAGTGTTCAGGGTCGGTCACCCATCTGGCAAAGCAGATGGAAAAAGAGTACGGCATCCCTTTTATCAGGGTCTCCTATTTCGGTATTGAAGACACCTCGGATGCCCTGTACCAGGTGGCGGTACACTTTAAGAAAACCCCTGAGATTTTAAAAAAGACCCGGGAGCTGATCAAAAAAGAAGTCAAGGCCATTGTTCCGAGCCTGGAAACCATGAAAAAAGATCTTGAAGGCAAAAAAGCCGCCATATACGTGGGCGGCGCGTTCAAGGCATTCTCCCTGATCAAGGCATTGAAAACCCTTGGCATGGAAGTGGTCCTGGCCGGATCACAGACCGGCACCAAGGAAGATTATGAGGTGCTCAGGCAGATGTGCAACGAGGGAACCGTAATTTTAGACGACTCAAATCCCCTGGAGCTGGCCAAATATTCCGTTGAAAAGGATGCGGACCTGTTTATCGGCGGCGTCAAGGAACGCCCCATTGCATATAAAATGGGCATCGGGTTCTGCGACCATAACCATGAACGAAAAATTCCTTTGGTAGGCTTTGAAGGCATGGTCAATTTTGCAAAAGAAGTACACGGAACCGTTACAAGCCCGATATGGGATCTTGTTCCCAGACGGCAGAACCCAATCGGAAAGGAAGGTGCGATATGACCCCGAGCAGACCTTATAAAGAGACCCCCTCATATACCGCCACCCAGAATGCATGCAAAATGTGCACGCCTTTAGGGGCCAGCCTGGTGTTCCAGGGAATTGAAGGCTGTGTGCCCCTGCTTCACGGCTCACAGGGATGTTCAACCTATATGCGTCGCTACCTGATCTCCCATTTCAAGGAGCCCGTGGATATTGCCTCTTCCAACTTCACCGAGGAGACGGCCGTATTCGGCGGCGGGGCCAACCTGAAGCTGGCCATTGAAAACGTGGCCCGCCAGTATGCCCCGAGCATGATCGGTATCGCCACCACCTGCCTGTCCGAAACCATTGGGGACGATGTCCAGTTGATATTAAACAGCATGGACAATAGCATCAACGGCACGGCCCTGGTCCATGTCTCCACACCATCATATTCGGGCACCCACGTGGACGGATTCCATGGCGCCGTGGCGGCTGTGGTGGACCGCTTCAACCCGGCGGGTAAAAAAATCGTTTACCGGCCCAAGAAAAAGAAAACCATCAATTTGTTTCCCGGCATGCTCTCCAACGAAGACCTGCGGCATTTAAAAGACATTTTTGAGGATTTCCATACCCCTGTCACCATCCTGCCCGATTATTCCGAGCGGCTGGAAGGACCGTCCTGGCAGGAATACCAGGCCATCCAGAAAGGCGGCACCACACTTTCCGCCATTGAGAAAATGAACGTGTCTGTTCACAGTATGGAGTTCGGTGCCGTGCTCGCCCTGGCCGCGGAAAAGGGTCAGGCGACCGCTGGAGCCATCCTGAACAAACGCTTCGGCGTCCCATGCACACGCCTGCCCATTCCCATCGGGGTAAAGGCCATGGACCGCTTTTTGGATACCCTGTCCCA
>NZ_JBFXHE010000433.1:0-3732 GCF_050177295.1 Desulfobacter sp. | reverse complement strand
CCCCGAAGGCCGTAGGCAATATTTTTCTCTGCATTCAGATTGGGAAACAGGGCATAGGATTGAAATACAATGCCCACATTCCGCTTGGAAACCGGCATGCCTGTGACATCGCGCCCATTGATCAGCACCTGTCCATCGCTTTGGTGTTCAAGGCCGGCAATGACGCGCAATGCCGTTGTTTTGCCGCATCCGCTGGGTCCCAGAATGGATAAAAATTCTCCTTTCCCGGCAGAAAACGACACCTGGTCCAGGGCCTTGACCGGGCCGAATGTCTTGGTCACCCCGTGAAGGGTCAGATATGCCTTTTCCATGGATAGTCCTTATTTATTTTTCGTCGCTTTTTCCGTCATACCGTTTGGTCCACTCTTTGAGAATTCGCATCCGGTTTTTGGCAGCCCAGTTAAAATCATTTTCAATGAGCTGTGCTTCGGGATTCCCGGGGAAGCCGTCGGGAATGGGTGCGCCCACATTGTAGGCAGTCACAGGGTAAACCTCGGCATACGCTTTCATGACCGGTTCGGAGATGGCCCAGTCCAGGAAAGTTCTGGCATCAGGCTTGATATCAGCCTTTTTAATCAGGCAGTTGGCCTCCACATCCCATCCGGAACCCTCTTTGGGAAACACGGTGATCACAGGCTCACCCTTTTGTTTCTGCATAAATCCGCGGTAGGCAAAGGAAAGTCCGATGGGCAATTCGCCGGTACCGGCAATTTTACACGGTTTGGAACCGGAATGGGTATACCGGGCCATGTTTTTATCAAGTGCATCCAGGTAGGCCCAGCCGGCTTCTTCACCCTTGATCTGGAGAATGGCGGAAACCGTGAGGAATCCGGTGCCTGAGGAGGCAGGATTCGGCATGACCAGCTGGTGTTTATATACCGGGTTCAGCAGATCTTCAAAGCTCGAAGGAATGGGCAGGTTCAGATTCTTACACTCAATGGTGTTAACGCAGAACCCGGTCATCCAGGCTTTGATGCCCACCCAGTGGGGCACACTGTTTTTGTCTTTCATTTTGGCACGGACTTTATCCACCCCCTTGGGCGCATAGGGTTCCACCATGCCGGCCTGGTCGCAGAGCATCAGGCTGGTGGCAGCCGTTCCCCAGACCACGTCTGCCTGGGGGTTATCCTTTTCCGCCAGCAGTTTGGCCGTCACAATACCTGTGGAATCCCTGACGATCTTGACATCAATCCCGGGGTGGCTTTGTTTAAGCAGCGCCAGGTAGCGCGGCAGTTCGTCATCTTCCAGTGCCGTATACACCAGAAGGCTTTGGGCCTGGGCCTGGGCCTGGGCCAGAAGCGATACGGCCATCATGACGCCTGCGGCCAGGGTCATTGCCATTTTGTTGAAATTCATTGTTGTTCTCCTTTGTTCAGTTGTTTTAAAGGGGTCCGTGTGCAATTCATCCGCCAGGGCCATCCCGAAGCCGATACCGGCCTTGACTTTCACCCCGGGATACGCCCCATGAACCGGGCGATAAGTCCTCGGACAAAATAGAGATAGAATAGATGAGAAAGATTAGAAGGGGGTTATTAGGATGTTATAAGTTTATGACTAAAATTTACGAATTTGCGACAAGAGCCTTTGCACTTTTGACAATAGGACAAAAATGGCCTACTATGAGAAGCATGAACGGAAACGAACTCATAAAAAAGTTAAAACAGGCAGGATACAATCCCAGGCTTGACTTAAAGAGAGGAAAAGGCAGTCATGCGACTCTTTATGCGAACAATGGACAGACCATCCTTAAAGACCGCAAAAAAGAGATCGGTCCGGGCCTGCTTAAGCGTATGCTTGCTGACCTGGGATTGACCCCGGAAGACATTAAATAAGAGGTGATTATGGAATTTATTTATCCAGCAAAAATAGAAGATGATGGGGCCGGTTTTTTTCTGGTGACTTTCCGGGATATTCCCTATGGTGCAACGGATGGAAAATCAATAGATGAGGCCCTTGCAGAGGCGGTTGATTGCCTCGATGAGGTTATAGCGGGATGTATTACAGATGGTCTGGATTTGCCCATTCCATCGTCCCAGGAAGCGGGGGAGTATCCTATCCGGCTTTCGGCCCAGATGGCAGCTAAAGCAGCACTCTATATTGCTTTCAAAAAAACGAGCATTACAAAATCGGAGCTGGCACGGCAGTTGAACACCGATCCCAGGGAAATCCGGCGCATGCTTGATCCGAAACACCCCACCAAACTGCCGCGTATCGAAGAGGCATTGGCTGTTATGGGATTCCGGTTAGGGGTTTCAATGATGGAAGTTGCGGCTGCGTGAGTTCAACTATGCAAACAATTGCTCCAGAATCAAAACAATCTTCAAAAGAAATGTTAGGCTCTTGCTTGGTGAAAGTGAACGTATATAAACAACACCAATCTGTCAATGCCCCAATATGGCCTGGTTTGGGGTGGTTAAATGCCGTGATTGCAGTTTGCTCATGATTTGAGCTTTTGTGCAACAAGGCCTGCGATGGTCAGCCCGAAACACCCCGGCACCCAGGCGGCAGAGCCGATGGGCGGCCTTGGGCGTCCGTTCCCCCTGTCCACATGGTCCCCTTCCAGGGGGGCCGCGATGTCCTTATCCTCAAAGGGCTCCTTGTTCAGTGGCGGCTCAATGGAGTAAACACAGGGCACCCCATCCTCCAATCCCCTGCGGCGCAGCCGTCTTCGCACCATCCGGGCCAGGGGGCATACCTGGGTGTCAAAAAGATCCCCTGTCCGGATCATGGAGACATCGGTTCTGCCTGCAGCCCCCATGGAGGATATGAGGTTAAGGCCCATCTGTTTTGCCCCCAGGATCAGACTGACCTTTGCGTTGAGCCCGTCAATGGCATCCACCACCATGTCCAGGTCCGGGCTTAAAAACCGGGACAGGCTGTCTGAATTGACAAAAGAAGTGTGCAAATCCACCTCACAATCAGGATTGATATCCAGGACCCGGCGCCTTGCCACGGCCGCTTTTTCCATCCCCAGGGTGGAGTGCAGCGCAAAAATCTGACGGTTGATATTGGAGGCGTCCACCCGGTCGAAATCCACAAGCCGCAAATAGCCGATGCCGGACCGTGCCAAAGCCTCCACCACAAAAGAGCCCACAGCTCCCAGGCCGAAAACGGCCACCCGGGAATTTTTAAGCCGGTCAACCGCCGCCTTTCCCAGCAATTGTTCAAGCCGGGCAAAGGGGCTGATCTGGCTCATATCCAGGGTCATCCGTTTTTCTCCTTTAAAATAGGACCAAACAGAGCCAGGCTGTTTTCATATCCCCACCGGGCCAGGGTTTCAAATGCCATGCCGCGTCGCTGTGCCGCCACCTCGACAATTTCCGGAACATTGGCGGGCTGATTCAACGGTGTTTCCCCGGGATGGGCATCCAGAATAAACTGGGGCACAATATCCGGGGTGTCGGTTTCGAAGACTATCCGGTCCAGACTGACCGCCCCCAGGGACTGGATCACCTTTTTGGCGTTGGACCGGGTGAGGGATCCGGAAAAGGAGATATGAAGATTGAATTTCTCAAAAAGCGGAACAAGGTCGGCAGACCCGGAATAGGAGTGGATGACACCGCCCGCAGCCAGCGGTCCATGGTGCTTCAAAATTTTCAGTATGGCGTCCCAGGCTTTGCGGATATGGATGTTAATGGGACGATTCAAATCACAGGCCAGGGCCAGATGGGTTTTAAAAACCTGAATCTGAAGATCCCGGTCAGCGCCTTTGTCCATGAAATCAAGCCCGGT
>NZ_JBFXHE010000432.1:0-3741 GCF_050177295.1 Desulfobacter sp. | reverse complement strand
TTGGCCATACCGGCCACGACATAGGTGGTGGCACCCACGGGCGGGGTGACTGCGCCAAGGGTTGTGACCACGGTGATGAGAACCGCAAACCAGATAGGGTCGCAACCCATCTGGGCGGCCACGGGAAAAAAGATGGGAATGGTGATGAGCAAAAGGGCCAGGGCATCCATGATGGCGCCGCCAATGGCGTACATGCCGAATATTACGGCCAGGATTACGGGGCCGGGGACGTTCAGGTCCGCCACCCACGAAGCCATGTTAAACGGAATACGGGTGATCGTTAAAAATTTGCCCAGGATCATGGCGCCTGCGATAAGCATGATAACCATGCAGGAGACCCGCAGGGTATCCATGGTGGCCTTTTTGAAATTTTCCCAGGAGAGCTTCCGCTGGACCAGGCTGATGACCACGGCGAAAAAGGCCCCTGCCCCGCCTGCCTCGGATGGGGTGAAGTACCCCGCATACAGCCCGGTCATGATTAGAAAAAACAGAATCAGCATCTCAATGGCACCGGACAGCGATTTAATGCGTTCGCTGAAATTGGCCCGGGGGCCGGCCGGCCCCCATTCGGGGTTCAGGCGGCAGACCACATAAACCGTGAGCAGCATCAGCAGGCACAAAAGAAGGCCGGCCCCAATGCCGCCGTAAAAAAGCCGTGCAATGGACTGTTCCGTGGAAAGGCCGATGATAATCAGCACCACGGACGGCGGGATCACAACCCCCAGGGTAGAGCCGCAGGCAATGGATCCGCAGGAGAGCATGGGCTTATACCTGAAATTGGACATCTGGGGAAATGCCACCGTGGTCATGGTGGCTGCCGTGGCGGTGTTGGACCCGCAGATGGCGGCAAATGCAGCGCAGGCCATGATGGTGGCCATGGCAATGCCGCCCCGGATATGGCCTACCCATTTATATGCGGCCTTGTAAAGGCGTTCATTCACCCCTGAATAAAAGGCAATCTGCCCCATGAATACAAACAAAGGGATCACAGTAAGTCCGTAATTGGAAAACACCGACCAGATCTCCTGGCTGACCATGTTTACCCCGGCATTAAGATTCAGGATATAGGAAAAGCCGCCAAAGCCCACCAGGGCCATGGCAAAGCTCACAGGCATGCCGAACACAAACAGCAGCAGCAGCAGAATGGCAATCCCGAGGATGCCCACCAGGGTCAGGCTCATTTGGGATCCTTTAGAAAAAATAATTTGAGCAGATCAATAAAGAGCATGGCCGCCAGCAGAAAGCAGCCGAATGCAACGACAAAGGCAAAGGGGTAATAAGCCATTCTAAGGGTTTCCGATACCTCGCCTGTTTCAATAAGGGTCATGCCCCTAAGGCCCACAAACCAGGCCGCCACAAGGAAAAAGGCTGAACACATTGCCGTATTCACGGCAAATACAGCCTTTTTGACAGCCCGGGGAAACCGGCTGATCAAAATGTCCACATGGATGTGCTCTCTTTTGTTCTGGGTAAAGCCCATGGCAAGGGCCGTGATTACGGCCCCTGCAAATCCCATGATTTCATAGGTGCCCCGGATGGGCACCCAGACCCTGCGCAGCACAATATTTCCCATGGTCAAAAGGATCATGAACGCAAGGATGATACCGGCGATGATACCGGCCCACCGGTTAAGGATCTCGCTTATTTTTTCAATGGGTTCCATAGGGTTCTGACTATTTTGCGGTGCGTTTTACAACAAGTGTTTTAATATCTTTTACAATCTGCTCTCCGGGCAGGCCTTTTTCTTCGGCTGTTTTGATCCAGTTCTCCGTAATGGGGGCCAGTTTCGCATTCCATTCAGCCTTTTTTTCAGGTGACAGCCTAATCACTTCAACCTGGTGTTCTTTCTTTGACCAGGCAATGGAATCACTGACATGCTGGTCCATGTATTCGCCGGTCCAGGCAGCCTGTTCCTCTATCATGCTGTCCATGACCTGTTTTACATGGCCGGGCAGATTGTCCCAGACGCTTTTGTTCATGATTACGGCAAAGGGATAAATCACGGTGTCCGTGATGGTGATGTACTTGCAGATTTCAGCAAATTTGAGATCCTTCATTACCTCCAAAGAGGAGAAAAGACCCTTGACCACACCTTTCTGCAGGGCTTCGGGGGTGTCGGACATGGGCATGCCCACCTGGTTGGCACCCCAGGCTTTAAGAATCTGGGCAGCGCCGCCGGATGCACGCAGATCCAGTCCCTTGAGGTCGGAAAGCTCGGCCACCGGCGCCTTGGACATGATGTTGGCAGGGGCGGTGACAAACATGGTTAAAACCTTGACCTTGTCAAAGGCCTTGGGCTGATATTTGTTGTACAGGTCCAAAAGCACAAGGCTGCCGGTTTTGGCATCGGGAATGTCCAGGGGCAGACTTGTGGCATTGGTCACGGTGAAACGGCCGGGCTGGTAGGCCATGCAGATGCAGCCGATGTCAGCCTGGCCGTTGATGACTCCGTCCATCATGTCTTTGGCGTCCAGAAGCGTGCCGCCGGGAAAGGTATTGATGGCAACGGCGCCGTCCGTGCGTTTTTCAATTTGTTCTTTCCATCTTTCCATCTGTACGCAGGGAAAGGTCGGGGCCGGGGGAAAATTGGCATAGTTCAGGCTGAGTTTTTTGGCCTGGACCGTTCCAGGGGTTGTTCCGGAAACAAGGGCAACTGCTGCCAGAACACAGAAAAATAATGATATTTTTTTCATTTTAACTCCTTTGTCTTTCCCCGCAGGGAGTAAATTTATTCAGATGGGCGGTTGTCAAACACCCGCCTGCTCTTTTTTTCTGTCCGGGGCAGGTGGCCGTAATCCACTATTTCAACCCGGGACCTGACCAGCAGTTTTTTACGGATCTGGCCGGACACCTGGTCAGCCAGGCCGTTGTTTTCTCCTCTACCGGCATCATTGGTGCGCTCCACCCGGATGGTCATATAGTCCCTGCCGTCGGCATCCTGGTTCAGGTGGATCTGGTACTCGCTGCCCACCCCGTCAATGCCGCCCAGGATATGATCAATCTGGCTGGGATAGATGTTTACGGCCCTGAAAATGAACATGTCGTCAGTACGGCCAGAAATCCGGGCATGCCGGGGAAAGGGGTTGCCGCAGGCGCAGGCCCCGGGGATCAGCCGGGTCACATCATGGGTGCGGTAACGGATTAAAGGCGTACCCTGTTTTTTCAGGGTGGTGACCACAAGCTCTCCTTCTTCTCCGGCAGGCAGCGGTTTCAGGGTGACCGGGTCAATCACTTCAAATATAAAATAGTCGGCCCAGTAATGGAGCCCTGCGTGTTCTGTGCAGTCAAGGCCGGTACCGGGGCCGTAAAGCTCGGTCATGCCGTAGATGTCATGGATATGTTTAGCCCCGGTGATCTCCTGGATGCGTTTGCGCATGGACGCGCTGTGGCGTTCGGCGCCCAGGATAATGGTTTTCAGTTCGATTTTGTCAGTCAGTTTGCGCTTTTCAATCTCTTCGGACAGAAGAAGTGCCATGGAGGCAGTGGCGCAGAAAACCGTGGCCTCAAGATCCAAAAGCATGTCAATGTGCATGTCCACGTTGGCAGGCCCCATGGGCACGGCCATGGCGCCTAAGCGTTCGCACCCGTTTTGAAAGCCGACACCTGCAGTCCAGAGCCCGTAGCCCACGGCAATCTGAACCCGGTCCGTGTTGGTGATACCGGCCAGTTCATAGCACCGGGCAAAGATGTTGGCCCAGTTGTCCACATCCTCTTTTGTGTAGCACAGAATCTTTCTTTTGC
>NZ_JBFXHE010000431.1:0-3749 GCF_050177295.1 Desulfobacter sp. | reverse complement strand
TGTCCACTTCTGTTTTGGAAAGAACCCTCTTCCACGCCACCGCATCCTATTATGTACCCAACGTACATGCCACAGCAGCTTCCTGCCGCACCAACATAACCCCTAACACCGCCTTCCGGGGATTCGGCGCTCCCCAGGCCATGTTCGTCTTTGAAGCGGCCATTCGGGAGGCATCCCGAATAAGCGGGATCTGCGTAGAAACACTGCAGCGCAAAAATCTGATTAAAACGGGGGATTGTTTTGCCTATGGCATGGCGGCGGAAAATGCCCGGGCCCAGCGCTGTTGGGACAAGGCATATGCGCATTATGACCTTGAGAAACGGATGCGTGTCATTGACGACGCCCGAAGGAAAGAGAAGCATTCCTCCGGTCAACTCTCCCGCTACGGCAGAGGGTATGCCCTGATGCCCGTATGTTTCGGCATAAGCTTTACCACCATATTTTTAAACCAGGCCCGGGCGCATATCCACGTTTATACGGACGGTAGCGTGGGCGTAAGTACGGGGGCTGTGGAAATGGGGCAGGGGGTAAACCACAAAATCCGCGAAATCGTGGCTGACAGCCTGGGGATCCCTCCTGAGCGGGTTACGCTGGAATCCACCAATACCATCCGCGTTTCCAATTCCAGTCCCACCGCTGCCAGCAGCGGAACCGACCTGAATGGGGCGGCCGCCCTGATGGCCTGTGAGATGATAAAAGAGCGCCTCTTTAAATTTATGGCCGATCAATATCAATGTGTATGGCAGGATTTTTCACTTAGAGACAGTCGGTTATATAGAGAGGAGAAAGCCTGTGGGCTCGGTTGGGAGGATTTGGTGATGCAAGCCTATCGTTCTCGGGTGCAGTTAAGCGCCGAAGCCCACTATTCCACACCGGACCTTCACTTTGATACATCTGTCGAGAAGGGTCGTCCCTTTGCCTACCATACTTACGGAACAGCCTATTTTGAGGCCGAAGTGGACCGCTTACTGGGAACCTACACCATAGAAAAGGCCTATGTGGTGCATGACCTTGGGCGATCTATAAATCCCCTTATTGATCTTGGCCAGGTTGAAGGCGGCATGGTTCAGGGGATTGGATGGGTGACCATGGAAGAGATGCGTTACGGCGAGGCGGGCAGACCCCTTACGGCCACTGCGGGGACTTATAAAATGCCTGATATCTCTTCCGCCCCTCTGGATATGAAAGTAAAATTTTTGGAGGATGCCCATAACGACAGAGCGGTTAAGGGTTCCAAGGCCGTGGGGGAGCCTCCCTTCATGTACGGAATCGGGGCTTTTTTTGCTATAAAGATGGCTGCCGGGAGCGAGAACGCTTCCTATTGTACGCCCATTACGCCCGAGCGTTTGTTTATGGAATTGAGGGCAGGGGTATAGGGTTAGGTTCTTATGATCATTTTGCTTCAACAATAACGAATTGTTCCGATCAAAAGGAGGAAATCATGATTCCTAAAACAATGAAATCTTTTTTGGAAGATGCTCTATCTGAAAGTGTACGCGAAAAACGGCTGATACAGGACGGTCCTTTCTGCTTCCTGGAGTTCGGACCTTTGGATGTGGACAGCCTTCAGCGGCTGGGCATCCGGGTGGACCGCCTGGGGCCCAGGCTGGTTTCCTGCCTCTGGGACAGGGAAAGCCCCCTTGAAATCGGCGGCTACCTGGTGGTGGACAATTTGGCCATGGGAGCGCCTTCCATGGGGGGCACCCGGATGCTGCCGGATATCACCCCGGATATCATCCATAACCTGGCCCGGGGCATGACCCTGAAAAATGCCGCGGCTGATTTGCCCTTTGGGGGCGGTAAATCCGGGATTGTCTGTCCCGGTGCCATGGACAAAAAAGAGCGAAAAGAGATTATCAAGGGGTTCGGCCGGCTGCTCAAACGCTATAAGGATATTTACATCCCGGGACCGGATGTGGGGACCAATGACCAGGACATGAAAATTTTTGCCATCGAAAACGGGATTGATAACGTGGTTTCCAAACCGGCGGACATGGGAGGGAACCGGATCGACGAACTGGGCGGGGCCGCCAAGGGGGTGGTTGCGGCGTTCAATGCCCTGGTAGAGCATCTTCCCCGCCTCAGGGAACTGCCCCAGTTTAAAACCATGGAGATCCCCCCTGCCGGGGAACTGGATGTACTCATCCAGGGATTCGGGGCCGTAGGGGCAAATACCGCAAGGCTCTTCCATGAGAACACCCGCAACTACCGGCCCAGGATAAAGGGCATCAGCGACGCCACAGGCTATCTGCTCAATCCGGACGGTCTGCCCTGGTCCCAATTGTTCAGTATGTGGAAAACCCTGGGGACCGTTGCCGGGGCGTATTACCACGAACGGATCATGCACGGTTCTGATCCGGTGGGCTCTAAAACCGTCTTTTCCAACAACCCGGACAACCTGCTCACCGAGTCGGCTTTCTGCCTGATTCCGGCCTCACCCGTGTTTAATTATCTGGACGTTTCCCCCATAACCTCCCCCTCCATGACCTGCGACCGGATGGGCAAATGGCAAATGATTGTGGAAGGGGCCAATACCTATTCCCCGGATCCGGCCCGGAAAGCCCAGCGTCGACGGATGGAGCGTCATGTTTTTCGGGACAGGGGGATCCTCATTGCTACCGATTACCTGGTCAATGCAGGAGGGGTCATCTATGCGGCCCATGAAAGGATCATTCCTACCCCCCGCCACCTCTATATTCCAAAGGAGCTTCTGGGTGACCCCGGTGGAATCCAGGGGTGGCTGGACAAGCACCGCACTGAATTCCAACGCCTGGCGGAACAGCGGCAGAAGGCCGCCCTGGAAAAGCTGGAAACCGTTATTCCCGCCAATATGAAAGAACTCATCCAGGGGCTGTGCCAGGACGGGGACAGTCTGCCCTGTGAAGTGGCGGAAAAGATATCGGTACGGCGGATTGCATCAAAAGAAAAATCCAAAACCGCCAGGGATGTTATGGCTCCGGCGCCCGTCATCGGCCTGGACAAGCAGATAAGAGATGCCGCCGAACTTCTGGTGGAGAGCCATGTATCTATTGTCACTGTGGTATCGGAAAAGGGCCGGCCCATCGGTATCGTGACCAACTGGGACATCACCCGGGCTACAGCCATGAAACTGCCCATGGATGCGCCCTTGACAAAAATTATGACTACGGACCTGGTGTCAACCGGGCCGGACACCAGTATCCTCAACTGCATCCGGATACTGGAGAACCATGAAATTTCAGCCATGCCCGTGGTGGATGAGAACCGGGTCCTGGGCATTATTTCGGGGGATATCCTGGCCAGGAAAACCTTGTTCCGATTGCTCCAGACAGAAGGCTGAAGACTGGGGATCAATCGTCCGGGCGCTATCTAAAATGCTGCAAATCGCGTGATCCCGGCGTCTTTAGCCTCTTTGACAGCTGTGTTGAATTCAGTCACAGAGACGCGCCTTGCTAATTCTTTCACGTGGAGCGCCTTCCCACAAGGGCGATATTGATCCATGATGTTGACATAGGTGTTTTTTGAGACATGGTTGGCAATAAAGGACATCACCTCCCCGGTCCCGGCCATCCCGGAGGGCATGACCAGGTGTCTGAGCAGTAACCCCCGTGTGGCAATACCGTTTTCATCAAGCTGCAGATCGCCAACCTGTCGATGCATTTCGACAACGGCTTTTGCGGCTATTTGGGGATAATCCGGCGCATTGCAGGTCTGTTCGGCAATAGCCGGATCCCAAAATTTAAAATCCGGCATATAAATATCGATCACTC
>NZ_JBFXHE010000430.1:0-3750 GCF_050177295.1 Desulfobacter sp. | reverse complement strand
GAGCGGCTCACAAAGGAAATCACCTATTGGGATCACCGGTCAGAACAGCTTAAACTGCAGGAGCAGGCCGGGAAAGTCAATGCCCGCCTGAATTCAAACGAAGCCCGTAAACGGGCAGATACCCTGCAGGCCCGCCTGCAGAAAAGGCTTGAAGAACTCAAGCTGGAAGCCCGGATCTCACCCTTGCCACCCGTGGTGATGGGAGGGCTTTTGATCATTCCTTCAGGGCTGATCCGCAACATGACCGGTCACACAGAAGAAACTCCGGAAACCATAAGCCGGGCCAGGGATACCCAGGCGGCTGCTGCCAAAGCACGATCCGTGATTATGGATATTGAGCGCAGCCTCGGTTTTGACCCCATTGACCGGGAAACGGAAAAACTGGGCTACGACATTGAAAGCCGTATCCCCAATACCGGCAAGCTGCGGTTTATTGAGGTTAAAGGCCGCATTACCGGGGCACAGGCGCTGACCGTTACCCGCAACGAAATTCTTTATTCCCTGAACAAACCCGATGATTTTATTCTGGCCATTGTGGAATTCATGGGGAACGATGAGCACAAGGTCCATTATCTGCGCCAGCCCTTCCAGCGGGAGCCTGATTTTGGTGTGACCAGCGTCAACTATGCTTTTGCTGAACTTCTGGCCCGGGCGGACAATCCATCATGATCATCATGATAAAAAAAATGATGACAATGGGATTGTTGGGTGTTATTGTAACCTCAATACTGAATTTGAATAACACCCGCCACGCCTCTTGGGGTCTTGACCCCGAATGCGCACCCCGGCGGGTTACTTATTTTTGGGGGAAGGTGTGAAATATACCAAGCCCCCGCTGACCATTGACGACCAGATCAATCTGCTGACGTCCCGGGGAATGACCATACCCGATCCTGCCCGGACTGCCCGCTATCTCTCTCATATCAGTTATTTCCGCCTTCGCGGCTATTGGATTCCATTTGAAAAGGAGGACAATGGGAAAGACCATCATTTTAAAGCGGGCACATCCTTTGAGAATGTCCTTGATCTCTATATTTTTGACAGAAAATTTCGACTCCTCATCCTTGAAGCCATTGAACGGGTGGAAGTCTCCCTGCGGGCTCATTTTGCCAATGAACTGGGAGTCTGTTACGGCAGCCATTTTTATCTGGATGCAGACTATATTCATAATACACGGATTCAATCAGGCCTGATTGACTCTCTTAAGGCTGAAATAGACCGAATGACCATCACCATGAAACTGCCCAGAAAACCCAGGGCACTTTCTGCCATGCTCAACCCGAAAACCGAACGGTATATTGGAAACACTGCGATCATGCTGGGATATTTTCTTAAATTGATCAGTCCGGGAACATCCTGGCCCGAAAGAATGCGAAAACTGATTCAGAACTCCCCGGGTATCCGGCCTTCAGCCATGGGATTCAATGAAAATTGGACAGATCTGCCTGTGTGGAATACCAATGGATAATTTTAATGAACAAAAGAAAATAGAATAAATATATGAAAAAGAAACTCATTGAAGTGGCCCTGCCTTTGGATGCCATTAACAAGGCTTGTGCCCGTGAAAAATCCATCCGCCATGGACATCCGTCCACGCTTCATCTCTGGTGGGCCAGACGCCCCCTGGCCGCAGCCCGGGCTGTGATTTTTGCCCAGATGGTGGATGATCCGTCCGGATATCCAGACCTGTTCCCCACAGAAAAAGTCCGGGAAAAGGAACGCCAGCGCCTGTTTAAAATTATCGAGGATCTGGTGTTGTGGGAGAATACCACCAATGAGGCGGTCCTGCAAAAGGCCAGGGATGAAATCTGGCAGAGCTGGTGCCGCACCTGTGCGCAACATGCTGATCATCCAAGGGCAGAAGAATTGTTTAACCGCTATGTTCTGCCCGCTTTCCATGAGCCCTTTGCCGGCGGCGGGTCCCTGCCCCTGGAGGCCCAGCGCCTGGGGCTGGAAAGCCATGCCTCGGATCTCAATCCCGTGGCGGTGCTCATCAACAAGGCCATGATCGAAATTCCGCCCAAATTTGCCGGGAAACCGCCGGTGAACCCGGACTGGCAGAACAAACCCGAGAGAGAAAAGGCCCTGACCCTCTGGAAGGCGCCCAGGGCCTGGCCGAGGATGTCAGATACTATGGGAAATGGATGCGGGACGAAGCGGAAAAACGCATCGGCCACCTGTACCCCAAAATTGAAATCACAGATGAAATGGTCAAAGAAAGGCCAGATCTGAACCCCTATGCCGATAAAAAACTCACTGTGATTGCCTGGCTCTGGGCCCGTACCGTTAAAAGCCCCAACCCGGCCTTTGCCCATGTGGATGTGCCGCTGGCTTCCACCTTCATGCTTTCCACCAAAAAGGGCAAGGAAGCCTATGTGGAGCCGGTGATTGAAAATGGGGGGTATCGGTTTACTGTTAAGGTGGGTAAGCCTGAGGATGCGGCAGCGGCAAAGAGCGGCACCAAGTTATCGCGGGGAGCCAATTTTGAATGTTTGATGTCAGGCTCTCCGATTCAGGCTGCTTACATCCGTTCCGAGGCACAAGCTGGAAAAATGGGTTCGAGACTTATGGCAATAGTTCTCGAAGGTGATCGAACTCGATTATATATTCCACCTTTAAAAAACCATGAAAGTATAGCCGAAGAAGCAACTTCTGTCTGGAAACCCAATCTATCTGTTCCGACACCTTGTCATGATGTAGATAGGCTTCCCATGTATGGAATGCCGACTTGGGGCGATGCATTCACCCCCCGCCAGCTTGTGGCATTGACCACCTTTTCTGATCTGGTGCAGGAAGCCCGTAAGCAAGTAAAGCAGGATGCTGTTAAGGCGGGTCTGTCTGATGATGGCAAAGCTCTGGATACATTTGGTCAGGGTGCTATGGCTTATGCCGATGCTGTTGGTGTGTATCTCGGTATCACTGTGGACAAGGCTACCGACTATAACTCGACCATCTGTAGCTGGATCTCTGGCGGTGAGACACTTCGAAGTACATTTGGTCGGCAGGCGATAGCTATGACTTGGGACTATTGTGAGACCAACTCGCTTGGATCAGCTACTGGGAGCATTGATAGCGGTATTGGACAAGTCTCGAAAGCGCTGGAGGTCTTCGTTCCGGGGGCTGGCGGTAACGTTTCACAGTGCGATGCACAGAGCGTTTCTGTTTATTATCGAGTTGTTTCAACCGATCCACCATATTACGACAACATTGGCTATGCAGACTTATCAGATTTTTTCTATGTTTGGATGCGTCGTGTTCTGCAGCCCATTTTCCCCGATCTTTTTGCCACTCTGGCTGTACCCAAAGCCGAAGAATTGGTTGCCACTCCTTATCGCCATGGCAGCAGAGAAAAAGCCGAGGCTTTTTTCCTTGACGGCATGACCCAGGCCATGCACCGGCTCGCCAAATAGGCACATCCGGTTTTTCCAGTCACCATTTACTATGCTTTTACTCGATGATCCAGTTTTTAAAAATTGACATGGAACGTAGCTACCAGTTATTATCCCCATGTTAACAGAATGCTTTATATTTTAATGATGGGGAGGATTGATAATTTCCCCAAGATTTTAGATTCATGTGTTTTTTGGAATCATTTGACTTTACAAAATGCTCTTTTAAAAATGCCGAGATCTGCTTGAAATGGGATTCGGGGTCATCACTGTGAATGATTTGTTCGACAAAGGATAAGATGCTGTCGACTTTGACGACGTCACATAGGTTGCCAACAGTTTTTGCGGGCAGTTTGTTATT
>NZ_JBFXHE010000429.1:0-3753 GCF_050177295.1 Desulfobacter sp. | reverse complement strand
CCTTTAAATCTTCAAGGGTGTTCACTTCCTTATCCCGGGTGTGAATCAAGCCCGGACCATGGGCATGGAAGAACAGGATATGGGAATCCTTGAATTCTTCAGGTTTGAATTTTTCGTACATGGCATTGGCCACGGTGGTGGCCTGGACCCCGGAGGTGTATCCCATGGGCAGGTCAATGGCCTCTGCCACGGGAAACCTGCCCCGGGAGTATCCCAAAGCGGTCATACCGATATCGGCAATGCCCTGGACCACCTGGTCGTAAGTCTGGGGCGCTTTGGTCAGGGTGGAGGCCGGGAAATACTGAATAACCACCTCCCCATGGGTTCTTTTTTCAACTTCCTTGCACCAGCTTTCGGCAAGCTTGCTCTGGATATGTGTAGGCGGGAAAAAATTGGAGTATCGAAGGGTGGTTTTGGCTGAAACATGGGATACCCAGGACAGACACAGTAAAAGAACCAGTAACACAGACCATTTTTTCATGGTACCTCCAAAATGATTGCAATGTGATTATAATTAAGCTGAAAAATACCTGCACATTCTATCCGAGCAGGACAGGGTGTCAAGTAAAAACCCACCCGAACGGGGCGCGCGCTGCGTGGATTTTGTTGCATTGTCAACCACATCTCTCCCCAAAAAGCACAACGCCACGAATCTTTTGACGCGTTTAAAAAAAACAGTTTGATCAAAGCTGTTTTTCAGCTTTGATCCGGTGAGTATATGCCCTGAACAGGTGGATTAAAACATTTTATTGGTCAAATTTAGTGGTCGTTGCATCGTCAACGGATAATAAATCCGTTTATCAGTCCAGCATGAGAATCGCCCGGGTTATCCTTTTTCTCCTTGCCTTTTTCTCCTTGCCTTTTTCTCCTTGCCTTTTTCTCCCTGTCTGATAGCTTCATGGTCATTACCTTTCCCTGGAACCCTGGAAATGATCAAACAACTTAAATTTATAATTTATACCCGTCCCTTTATCTGCTTTGTATATTATTTCATACGCCTTTATACCGCGACCTTCAGGTTAAAAATTGAAAATGAAAAAAGCTGGAAAGCCATGCTCAATGGAAATCAGCCGGTAATTCTGGTGACTTGGCACCAGCAGTTTTTTTCGGCCATCCGGCATTTTAAAAAATATGCCCGGTACAATCCGGGGCTGATGATCTCCAGGAGCCGGGACGGCGACCTTATTTCCGCCGTGGCCCGACGGTCCGGATGGCGTACACCTAGGGGCTCATCCTCAAGTGGCGGCAAAGCAGCCATGGCAGAAATGATTGCGCATCTCAATACCCATGGCTTTGGCGCGCATATCCTGGACGGTCCCACCGGCCCCATGGGCAAGGTCAAACCGGGCATCATAAAAATGGCATTGCAGACCAATGCGGTACTGGTCCCTTTTTTTACCGATGCGGATCAGGCCTGGTTTTTTAATTCCTGGGACCGGTTCATGATACCCAAACCCTTTGCCAGGGTCAGGCTGCGGTTTTTAGATCCTATCCACATCTGTAGGGAGGAAAATAAAAATTTTGACGCCCTGCGTGAACGGCTTGAAAAGATTATGGAGCCTGCCCTGCACCATTATAACCTGCACCGTTAGTTCAAGTGAATGGCCACTACACCGCCCCGGTCATACCCGAAAGGCCTGAACACCCCGGCGTATCGGGTGGAGATCCCTTTGTAAAATCTGTTGAAGGGGATGCGGTATGCCAGTTTCTGGTCAGGGTCAACATCCAGGATGGTGACCCAACCGGTTGACGGATCAAATCCACCCACAGGTGAAATATGAGGGATGTTCAATTCCTTTATAAAAGTGCCCTGATCAAAATGGGCAATGATCAGGCAATTGTCCAGGCATTGAAAGTTTTTAAGGTGCCCCAGGATCTGCTGCCTTTCCCTGACCCTTCCTTGTGTTGAGGCGCCTTGGATCATTTCAACCCGTTTAAAGGGGAGATCATAGGCCACAAGGCTGTCCCGGACCACTGCCGCAAGAACCGCCAGGGGCAGTCCACGTCGCCCCTTGTATCCGTCCGGTCCCATGCGCTCTTTCCAGTGGGCAGTTCTCACCTTTTCCAGAATGGCCTGCTGGGTAACTGCCGGGCCGGGGCATCCGTACCGTTCCCTTAGCACGTTGACCACACTGACCACTGAGGCCACGGAACACGAAGATTCATGGAATTGCTTTACATGATGGCGGAACAGGGCTGTCTGAAGACGCTGGCCGCTGGACAGTCCGGGGGACGAAGTGATATGCCTTGCCTGGTCCGGACCAAAACTGCCTGTACGCGTCACCCGGTGAAAAAAATATCTGAAAACCAGGTAGGTTCGGACAATATAAAATCTCAAAAGGTTTATCATGGCATTCATTTATTTTTCACGAATAACCGTCTGTGTCCGGCCAATATTCAAAGCAAGGCCCTGGGAGGTCTCTGTTAGAAACGACGACATCCGGGCCAGGGCTTTCTGGGTGAACTTGACCAGATGGGCCTCAGTTTCCATAAAAAGGGCATCCTCTTCTATGTAAAGGGCCCCGGGGTCAAGGGCAATGATGTCAAGGGTATTTAAGGTCAACTCAATGCCGGTGTCTTTCTTGACAAGATCCACCACAAAAACCGCCGTATCTTGGTAAGGAAAATAGACCTTTTCTTCAACATCATTCATGGTCTGGCATAAAAAATATCCCTGGTCGTCTTTGTGGATGGATTGATTAAAATATTTTATAATCTTTGGATGTGCCAGTTTTCCGTGTTCATTGTGCCAGGTGCCGTCTCTGTCCATCCAAAAAACGGCCTGCTCTTTGGGGATGATATTCTGCTTTTTTGACTGGGCCATAGATATTGCCTTAGGTTTGGAATTTAAGGTTTCCTTGTATCAAAAGATCTCATGGGACGTTATCCCAAGCATTACTGGCCCCAAAATCCACATATGGCCCAGGCTACGGCCAGGGCCAAACCCAAAAAACAAAGGTAAGTCCTTGCAGCCAGTTCTTCCAGTCTTTCAGCTTCTTTTGCCAGTTCCTTGGGGATCTTTCCGCTCTTGTATTCAAGAGATTCTTCATTCACTCAACTCATCCCCAGTTTTGATATCTGTCCCGGGACCAGCGAAGGTATTTCATAAGCTCCCAGTTAACACGAGTGACATCAAAACGTTCACTGTCGTAATCCCCGCCGGACCATTCCATGTACCCGTCATGCTCTTCATGATTCGGGTCCTTCAGGATTTTACAAAATTCAAAGAAACCGGGCACACCACCCACATCTTCCGGCGGACAGGCCCGTTCGCCTTCAATACAGGCCAGCTCCGTTCCCAGATCCGGATTGAAATAGCGGCTTTCTTCGAGAACAAGCTCATGGTCCCAGCTGTCTCCGAAATCATACAGATAACGAAATGCGCGGCCTTTGAGTTTGATCAGATCCCCGAAACGGTACTTGCCGCAAACAAGCCCGTCTTCCTTTGATTCCGGATATTCGGTGTATCGTTTATTCCCGATGGTGAACTCGTGAAGGTGGCTGTCGGTCCAGCCCATGACAATCTGAATGACATCGTGCAACCGGTCCAGCGTTATGCTGGCGGGCACCACAAAACGCCGCCAGATTTCAGGTTCGATATCAGCCAGTTGGATTTTCAGCAGATAAAATCGTTGGTTCATTTCTTCTCCTCCTCATATTTTGACCAGAAGCTGTGTTTGCGACCATGGTTCTGATAAATCTGGCCCTTAAAAGTATCATAATGATTAAATTCTTTCCAGTCGGAAACGGTTA
>NZ_JBFXHE010000428.1:0-3763 GCF_050177295.1 Desulfobacter sp. | reverse complement strand
CCTGCGTCATATGGCTCCGGATAATACCTATTTCATTATCCGGGCCACCATTGAACACCAGTTGCCCGGAATTTTATCCGAAGTCAAGACATCGGATAACGGGGATGCCTTTTTAATCACTGCAGAGGGCGTACTTCAAACACCTTCACACCATTTCGGGAATGTGCTTGAAAAAACAAACATTGCCTTACCCCCGGCCATGGCCAAAACCCGTACCATGACCATTACCCTGGAAAATGGACAGGATATGATCGCAGCGTTCAGGCACATACCCAATACGCCCTTTACCCTGGTGGTGCTTAAATCCAAACAGGTAATCATGTCCCCCTGGCATGACAGCCAGGTGGCATTGATCAAATACCTGGGCATCAGCATATCTGTCATTCTTTTATGGATCTGGGCTGTAACCGGGTATTTTGTCCGGCGTTTAAAAATTCTAGACCGCAATCGCCACAAATATTTTCATATGGCTGAATATGAAAACAAGATGGCTTCCATTGGCCGGCTTGCCGCAGGCGTGGCCCATGAGATCAACAATCCTTTGGCCATTATTAATGAAAAGGCAGGACTCATAAAGGATATGGTCTATTTCAAGCAGGAGTTAAAAAATGATCCAAGACTTCTTGAAGTTGTGGATGTTATCCTTGCTTCGGTGAAGCGGTGCAGCAGAATTACACGCCAACTGCTCAGTTTCGGCCGCCAGACCCAGACCGTTCCTGTGCCCTTAACCCTTAAAACCGTTGTTGATGAAGTGCTGGTGTTCTTGGCAAAAGAGGCCCAGTTAAAAAATATCTTTATTGATATTGATGTTCCTGATACCCTGCCCCAGGTCATTGGCAACCGGGGTAAACTGCAGCAGATTTTTTTAAACATAATTAATAATGCATTTGCTGCCATGCCCCGGGACGGCAGGCTTTCCATCAAAGCAAAAAAAACGGACGAACCATTTGTCCGCCTTGATATCAGCGATAGTGGATGTGGTATTCCTCCTGAAAATCTTAAACATATTTTTGAACCGTTTTTTTCCACAAAAACCAATCAGGGCGGTACCGGTTTAGGGCTTTCCATTACCTATGGACTTGTCCGGGAACTGGGCGGGCGGATTGAAGCAAAAAGCAAGATTAATGAGGGCACCACATTTATAATATATTTGCCAACAACAACACAGAAAGAAGGGTGAACTATGCAGATACTTCTGGTCGACGATGAGAAGGAACTGGTTTCTACCCTGGCAGAACGCCTTGGGTACAGAGGCATTGATGCACACTGGGCTGTTATGCCCAATGATGCCATTGCCATGCTGTCTAAACAAAGCTATGACATTGCGGTACTGGATGTTCAGATGCCGGATATGAACGGCTTTGAACTCAAGGAGCGAATGGAGGTCATATCTCCTGCACTCAAATTTATTTTTATGACCGGCCACGGGTCTGAAGAATGCTACCATGAAGGGTGTTCCCAGACCGGAGAGGCTTTTTATCTTGTTAAACCTGTGGAAATTGACAGTCTGATTGAAAAGCTCAACCAGGTCATGCTCAATGGAGGAAAAAGTTGAAACACACGGTTCAGGAAATTACAGATCAATACGGCCCGGCCTATTTCGGCCGGATGGGGGCATCCATATCCCATGATATTAAAAACTGCCTGGCCATCATGAACGAAAATGTAGGACTGATGTCTGATCATCTTATGATAGCCCAAAAAAATGGGGCTCCACCCAATATCGAGCGTTTTTCAGGAATTGTCCAGCGCATTGAAAAACAAATCAGCCGGGCTGATGGTATCATAAAATACCTGAATACGTTGTCCCACAGTATGGACAAGCCCGAACAGCAGATTGACCTGGACGAAGCGGTCACCCTGGCCCTGGCCCTTGGTGCCAGAATCATTTCCAATAAAGGCATTAAAGAGAATCATACCCGGGCTGCCGACAAACTTTATGTCAACGGATCTTTTTTCTTTTTATTGTTTCTGATCTGGTCAATTTTAGAAAATGTAACGGAAAATCTTGCATCAGGTGCCGTTATCAATATATTCTCTATGAAAGATGAGAAAAGCCAGGTTTGTTTAAATTTTCAGTGCGAACAGCCTTTTGCACCGGATTTTGGCCGGCAGGTATGCTGTCAGGCCTTGAATTTATTCCAGGCAAAAATTGTATTAGATGATCAGCACACCAGGGTTGGCCTGGTATTTGGCAAATAAAAAAAATAATTTCAACAGATAACAGCTTCTTTAATATCAACTAAATTAAAAGGAGACCCCGGCAATGAGTGAAAAAGTTTTAATCATAGATGACGAACAGGAGTTCACACAAGCCCTGGCAGAAAGGATGACGAACCGGGGAATGACGGTGAGCACTTCGAGTTCCGCCATGGAAGGCCTGCAAAACGTTGAAGAACATTCCTTTGACGTGGTGGTTCTTGATCTTCAGATGCCGGAAATGGATGGTATCGAAACTTTAAAAATTCTGAAAAAGAAAAACCCAGAACTTCAGGTGATTCTTTTGACCGGGCATGCCACGGTTGAAAAAGGGATAGAGGCCATGAAGCTGGGTGCCATGGATCTGCTTGAAAAGCCGGCTGACATGACGACCCTGACAGAAAAAATTAAAAAAGCCCAGGCCAAAAAGATGATCCTGGTGGAAAAAAAAGCAGAGGAACGAATCAGGGATATCATGGAAACCCGGGGCTGGTAAGCCCTTAAGACTCAGGCGTTTGGCCGGTTTATTCAACGGATAAAAAAGGGGTAAAAGCGTAATCCATGGCTTTTATCCCCTTTTAATTTAAATTCAAAGGATGTAGCGGGGTTGTTATTCCGGCTGGTTTGTTTTATATAAGGCAGCAAAATTTAAAATGAAATTTATCATACAGCAAGCGGCGGCAGAAAAAGATGGAAATTCTAATATCTGAGTTATGCAAGTCTTTAGGGGTATCCCGTACAACCATAGAGCGCTGGATCCGCCAGGGAAAACTGCCTGTATCCCAAAAGGGAAGTACCTACGGCTTTCATGCCAGGGATTTGAAAAACTGGGCTGCGAAAAACCATATATCCCTTACCCTGGAACCCCGCCCTGACCAGGGATCTGAGACCGAAGATGAGGTCTCTTTGTCCACTGCCCTTGAAACCGGAGGTGTGTATCACAATATTGACACAGGACCGGATGTTCCGTCTGTAATTAATGCGTGCGTTGAAAGAATTAAGGCTGTACCGGATGATTTCAAACCAGATCTTGTCCAGCAGCTTGTCACAAGGGAAGAGGCGTTGTCCACAGGGGTTGGCGGCGGGATTGCCATTCCCCACCCAAGAACACCCCTTGGATATCTTGAACAGCCCATGGTTGCAGCCTGCTTCCTTAAAACCCCCGTGGATTATCATGCACTGGACAACCAGCCTGTATCTGCTCTGTTTTTCATCCTGTTCCCGGAATTAAAATTCCACCTTCACCTGCTTTCCTCTCTGTCTTTCTGTTTACGGAACAGGCGGTTCAGTGAATTTTTAAAAACCTGCCCGGAACAGTCCGAGTTGATCGAGGAAATTGATGCCCTGCACCTAGCCCAAAAGATGTAAGCGGGTATCGGGACCCATCATGCTCAAACTTAAGCAAATCTATAACATTTTTTATGCAAAGTTTTTTCTTTTCGATGACCGGCTTGTGCTGATGACTGCCGGTGCAGTTGTCGGTGTTTTTGCAGGACTTGCAGCCGTGGCATTAAGGCTTTCCCTGGCAGCGGTGCTTGAATTTTTTCAACCGTACCGCCAGTAT
>NZ_JBFXHE010000427.1:0-3779 GCF_050177295.1 Desulfobacter sp. | reverse complement strand
AAAATGTGGAGGGTCCGGCAAGTTTGGTGGTCATATAGACCTCATCGGTATCCACGGCCATATGGACCAGGCACCGGCCGAACTGGAGCAGGGGCTGTTTGTTGTCCCGCTGGGTGCGATACTGTTTTTGGCCGTGGCATCTTGCGGTCTGGCCGGTCCAGGGGTTCTTCAATTCCAGGGTGGTAAAGGCAAGGCCGTTGATAAACAGCACCAGGTCTATGGATTCACCGGGGTTGTCCAGGGAGTAGTGGAGCTGTCTTGTGGCGCTGAAGACATTGCTTTGAAACTGTTCTTTTACCCGAAGAGCGGAGCTTGCCAATGGCGCCGGATAGAACAATGAAAAATAGGCATCATCCACGCCCAAGCCTTTTTTGAGCAGGTGCAAAAGCCCCTTGGTTTTGATCATCCGGTCCAGGCGCTCAAGGATTTTTCGTTGCCAATCATCCGTTTCCGGCCGTTTCAGTTTTTCAAGTTCTTTTTCCTGGGTGTTTTCAAGAAAGGCCCAGAATTTTTTTTCATCCACGGCAAATCTTGGGTTGAAATGCTGGGGATATCCGATCTCATATCCATGGTGGGTGTCAAAGGGGGTGCGGGTTTCCGCGACTTCGGCCGTATCCGGAGCCGCGGTTTTGAACTCAGCTGATTTGAGATCTTCGAGGCAGGTGCCGGTCAACTTTTTTTCAATGGCAGTTTCCAGGGCCTGTTCATTGGTGCGGCTGACCACGTTGACACTCCTTTTTTTAATTTTTATTTAAAACCATGAAGAGCATGAAGGACATGAAGGACATGAAGATTGATTTTTCGATATATATTCTTCATGCTCTTCATGTTCTTCATGGTAAAATAAAATACTCAATAGGCTCATGCTCAAAATAGAGTCCCCGCCTTATCGAAAAAAGCAATTTGCATTTTTTACAAATTTCTTCTGTCATTGACGTATGCTTTTGTCGTCACTCCACCACTTTATTCTCTGCCATCCGGCACCCTGATTTTCCCTGTCACGGCAGCGTTGATCAGGGTGGCTTTGTACTCTTTGAGCTTTTCGATCATCTGTTCCTGTAGGGTTATGGCCTGGTCTATTTTAGCGGATTGGGTCTGGATGTGGGAGACGATGGATTTTTGCTCTTTTTGGGGCGGAAATGGAACTTGTAGCATACCAAATTTGTCGAAGTACAGTCTCAACCGCATGTCCATAATACCTTTTGAATGTTTTTTCATTTCTACAGAGAATTCTTTTGTTCGAAATAAAAAATGATAGAAATAACCATCAATCTGTCTTATCGGTCTTAAAATATCATATGCAGGACTTGTAACTCCTTTGTAGTCAGATAAACCGATTGCACCCATCCAGGCTAAAAGCTTATTAACTATAAAATCCCCTTTTTGGACTAACCAGTATCCATCTGTTGTTGAAGCTTTATTTCCTTTCTCTTTTAGCTCTTTACGGGGCATTACACCGATATCTGTATAGATAGAAAGCAACTCATGGTGGTTGTTTTTTTCCGAAGGCTCTGCAACCAATCTAAAAATTCTTTTTACGCTAAAAACATCCCAATGCGCGGGTATCTGACCAATCCATTCCACACCTGAATCGGCCATGGGAACATTCGGATCAAGGCCTTTTGTCATCGCATTCTGAATTAAGATCTGCTTGTGCTCTTTGAGAAGCCGGATCTGCTTTTCCTTGATGGCAACTGCCTGGTCGATTTTTGCGGTTTTGCGATCGAGGAAGTTGGCTATTGTGATTTGTTCATCAAATGGAGGGCATGCTATCCGAACATTTAGTATTTTAGTGGCTGTTATCAATGGTTGAGCATTGCTTTCATTCAGTTTGTTTAAATCTACAGCCCACAATAGATAGGCAAAAAACGAATAAGCATTTTCGATTTTCAAAGAAAGGATTAAAGCATTATCGCTGATCCATTTTCTATCATGAATTAATCTGATATTCCCACAGTACGCACCTACTCTACCAATTACAATATTCGTCCCCTCAACATTAAAGTTATTAGTATATCCCATGAATCCATTTCCCCCAAATACTTCATATTCACTATCTTCATTAAGGGCACTATTGATAATTGCGTCTCCACTATAAATACGGGAGAATTGTTTTATTGGTCTTACCTCCCAATGCACCGGAATCTCCCCAATCCACTCCACCTCGGAATCCTTATAAGCCTCATATCTCGGCATCACGGGCAAAAGATCAGTCATGGCCCACCCCTGAAACCGCTGACCCGTCAAGACCCAGAATATCGGCAATCAACCCGTCAGCCCGGCTCTCCAGGTCCAGGATGTCTCTGGCCACCTCTTCCATGCTCCGCAAGGGCTTATGTCGGTAGAAATATTTATTGAAACTGATTTCATAGCCGATTTTCACCGAATCCATATTGATCCAGGCCTCGGGCACATGGCGCAGAACTTCCGTCTTGAAAAATTTATGGATATCCCCTTGCAGGGGCACGGACTCATGGTCCCGAAGATCCGGGCAGGGTTCAAAGGTCCGGTACTCTCCCTTTTTGTCCGCCACAGGATAAAATCCAAAGTCCGGTAGGTCCGTCTGCCCGCACCCCAGATGATCCAGCAGGGTTTCAAGCTTATCTCCGGATAATTTGACCTTCTTTTTGACCACCCTGCGGGCGGTTTCATCGTATCGGGACACGGCAGTTAAAACGGCCTTTTTCTCCGGGGCCGATAATTTCAGGTTCAAGGTTTTCAGGGTGGCATCCACCTGAGACGTAAATTGGTTGAAATCCTTGGATTCATCTTGGCCCATGGCATCCATCAGCTGTTGGGCCGCGTCAATCAGGGCTTTTTGCTTTTTCCAGACACTCAAACTGAACAGTTTTTTGCGGCTCTTTGTGTTTAATGCAATGCCGTTGTCCTGGCAGAAGGCCAGGATCTTTTTTTCATGATCCGCAAGAAACCTTTGGGTATAAACGTCATCCCCCCACTGGGCATAGATCCATTCCATGGTGACGGCAAAGGCCTTGTCAAAACGCAGGGGGGCAATGCGTGCTTCCGTAAACTGTGCCGATCTTCTGTCCGGCCGCTCAACGGCGACCTTATAATATCCAAAGTCCCTGTTTTCAAACACTTTGGCCGCAATGCCCGTATCCTCGGCGTTTTTATCCTGTACCGGTTCAATGGGCTGCATCCGGGCACAAGCCCCGGCAATCTGCCGGATATGCTCAGCGGAAAACTCGCAGTTTTTGTTCCCCAGGTTTTTTCTCAATTTCTGAAAACACCTGGATGCGTCAACCAGCAGGACCTTTCCTCGTTTGCCGTCACACTTGTTGTTGGACAAAAGCCAGATATAGGTGGTGATGCCGGTGTTGTAAAACAGGTTATTGGGCAATTGGATAACGGCTTCGAGCAGATCGTTCTCAATGATGTGGCGGCGGATATTGCTCTCACCGCTTCCCGCGTCCCCGGTGAACAGGGAAGAGCCGTTGTGAACCGAGGCGATTCTCGACCCGAACACGTTCTGGTCCGGCGTCTTCATCTTGCTGACCATCTCCATGAGGAACAGAAGCTGGCCGTCGCTGGACCGGGGTGCGGCGTCCACCTCCATGGGTTCGCCCCAATAGTTTTTCAGGGTCACCCTGAACCGGGGGTCAATGATGTTGGCCCCGTCCTTGATAAATTTTTGCTCACTGGCCCAGCTTTTCCCGTAGGGCGGATTGGAGAGCATGAAATCAAAGCGCGTCCCTGAAAATTCATCCGTGGAAAGGGTGGAGTTGGGGCGGATAAAGCCCGGATCATTTCCCTTGATC
>NZ_JBFXHE010000426.1:0-3804 GCF_050177295.1 Desulfobacter sp. | reverse complement strand
CATTACCTGCTTTCAGCATGGCGATTGCTTCATCCGGACTTGGTTTGGCTGCTTTGCCGTCACTGGCAAGAACAGGGCCGCAAGTTAGAGCTAAAAAACAGCCAACAGTTACAATAAATTTCAAAATGTTTTTCATGATTGTACGCCCTCCTTTAAAAGAATAGATTTTACGGCAAATGCCTGGCCTCCAATAGGCCAATTGACCTGCCACGAAAAAACTTGAAATACTCTAAAGTATAGGAGATTATCCTGACTGTTGCCAGGATGACAAGAAAAAAAGGATACCCGTTGGCAAAAATGGGGCTCTGTTTAGGAACCGGTCTTAAATAACTTGCCCATGTTGCTTTGTTTATGATTTGGACCTGAGATCAACCACGGCCTTGACGAAAAGATAGAGCCGATTTATCAATTACCAAACAAGCGCTAAGACAGCGCATGGAGATCCGGATATGGAAAACACCCATATGGAAACAGAATGCCCCACTTTGTCAGCCCTGGCCTGGACTGTCATCAAAAACCGCTACCTGGCCCGTAATTGCGCGGGAGATCTCATCGAGACACCCGCAGATATGTTTCACAGGGTCGCCGCATCGGTGGCCCGGGCAGACCGCTTGTTCGACACTGGTGCGGATCTGTCCAAAACCACAGAGAGCTTTGAAGCGATTTTAGCATCCCTTGCCTTCCTGCCCAACTCCCCCTGCCTGATGAACGCGGGCACTCCCCTGGGCCAGCTGGCCGCCTGTTTTGTACTCCCGGTGGAAGACCGGCCCGAAGCCATGTGTCAAACCATGAAAGAGGCGGCGATCATCCATGGGGCTTGCGGCGGTATCGGCTTTTCGTTCAGCCGGCTGCGACCCCGGGGGGATACCATTCTCCAGGCTTGCGGGGGAGCTGAAGGGCCCGTCGCCTTTATCCGGCAGTTGGATAGGGCAGCCGCTCGGACGGATCAGAACCGTCGTCGGCCGGCTGCCAATATGGCGGTCCTGGAGATAAGCCATCCGGATATTGAAGCCTTTATCAGCGCAAAGCAGACAAGGGGAGAGTTACGCCATTTCAATCTCTCCGTTGCCGTGGATGACCAGTTTATGGAGTGCGTTAACAGCGGCCGGAACTACCCGCTGGTTCACCCCGGAACCGGCAAGGCAGTGGGGCGTAGAAACGCAGAAGAGATATTCGAGCGCATGGCCTCTTCAGCCTGGCAGACGGGTGATCCGGGCCTCCTTTTCATCGACCGTATCAACCGGGACAATCCCCTCCCCCGGATGGGGCGGATTTGCGCCACCAACCCCTGCGGTGAACAACCCCTGCTGCCCTATGAATCCTGCACCCTGGGCTCCATCAACCTGACCAAGGTGGTTGAAAACAAAGAAATCAACTTTGGCGAACTTGACAGACTGGCCCGGACGGCGGTCCATTTCCTGGACAACGTCATCGAAATCAACCGCTATCCGCTGCGGCAGATCGAAGAGGCGAGCCGCAGCACCCGTAAGATCGGACTGGGGGTCATGGGCTTTGCCGACATGCTGATCCTGCTGAATATCCCGTACCAAAGTGACAGGGCTGTTGCCGTGGCCGGACGGATCATGTCCCGGATTCAACGCAGTGCCGAGGCCGAATCTGCGTCACTGGCACTGGTGCGCGGCAATTTCCCCTGTTTTGAGCACAGCATCTTTCCCAAACGGGGCGTCCGCCTGCGGCGCAACGCCACGCTGACCACCGTGGCCCCGACAGGGAGCATCAGCCTGATTGCCGGTGTCAGCAGCGGCATTGAACCCGTCTTTGCCTTCAGGGGTCGGCGGCGTATCAACGGGATTCTTTACGATGACATCCATCCCATTTATGCCCGCTATCAAAAGGATCAAAAACCGATCCCCAAAGAGGTGTTCCAGAGCGCCTGGGATGTGGCCCCCGAGTGGCACCTAAAGGTCCAGGCCGCATTTCAGCGCCACACGGAGAATGCGGTTTCCAAAACCGTCAATCTGCCGGGGTCCGCGACCCGGGAAGATGTCCGGCAGGTCTTCCTCAACGCCCACGCCATGGGGCTCAAAGGGATCACCATATACCGCGACACCTCCCATGGCGACCAGGTCCTCAATACCTGTACCGTCAACCGGGAGGACTGCGGTTAATCCCCGTTCAAACCTGACTAATTTTCATTGAAATCATGTTTATATTGAAGATAAGTCCCCGGTATCTGAATATAATCCAGAACAACTGCTGTTTTTTTCCAGGAATATCGGCGAAATAAATCCGTCAAATTCAGGCCGATACCAAGATAAAAATTTCGTTCTTTTTTGTCTTTATCATCTGAAAAACCGCGGGCATAATACCCCATATGCAATTCAAAATGTTTTAAAAACGTTTTATTTACCGACTCAAATCCGTTAAGTTTTACTGCAAGCAGATATTTTGAATTGTCATAATCTGTTAAAAAATCTGTGCCGTTAGGCTTAAATCCATATTCCCATCTTAAACTGAATTTGCCGGCAAGATCCGGATATTTATACAATAAATATCCAGCAGTGCATCCCAGAAGATTTGCAATCATATCTTCATAGGAAAATCCATATTCACTGAAAGAGTCCCCAAACTCCATATACCCCATGATGGCAAATGATGAAATCGACCCGTATAATGCGGCAGTATCTTTTTCAAAACACCAGTGTTTATATAAGGATGACAGCGCGTGAGAGATCACATAACTTGAATAAAGATGTCCCAGTTTATCCGCCCCTCCCTCTTTGGTTGTATTTGCAAACCATCCTTCGGAACCTGCGTGAGGTGATTGAGAGAAATAATCCCAGTGTAAAGCGCCCCAAATCGTAATCACTCCGATTCCTGCCAGGGAGACTGAAAGACTTCTTGTATTCTTCTCAGATAAGGAAAGCTCTGACGTGCATTTGGTCAAACGGTCCTGGGCAGAGCCGGTCACGGCAATCAAGCAAAAAAATGTGCAACATAATAAGGATTTCATTATATGCACATTTTAGATGCGGAATATTAGATTAAGGGCTTCATCATGAATTTTTTTCCATAGATCCTCGCCACCAAAGCTTTCAATATAGAATTTCATTTTCGGTTCAGTTCCCGAGGGTCTGATAGCAAACCATGACCCATCGGACAGATTGACTTTTACACCGCCTATAGGGCTATTATTTCCCGTGGCTTTTGTCTGAATGCTAACGATTGATAAGCCTGCCAACGATGTCGCCTTTATTGAATCCGGTGATGTTTGTGACAGTATTGTTTTTTGCTCATTTGTGATAGGTCCGTCAACCCTTCTATAATAAGGATTGCCAAATTCAGATACCAATGTCTCTCTATAAATTTCGGATGGCGTTTGCCCGGTTTTCGCCAGAATCTCAGCAGCAAGCAATGCCAGAACAAATCCATCTTTATCTGTCGTCCAAACAGCGCCATTTTTTCTTAAAAAAGTTGCGCCGGCACTCTCTTCACCACAAAAGGCGATTTTTCCTTCCATCAAACCGCTGACAAACCATTTGAATCCAACAGGCGTTTCAAAGATCGCCTTGTTGAACCCCATAACCACTTTATCAATCATGCTGCTGCTGACTAAGGTTTTTCCGATACTAAGGTTATTTCCCCATAAAGGCCTGTTTTGAAGCAGGTACCAAATGGCCACGGATAAATAATGGTTAGGATTCATTAGACCATCCGGACACACAATGCCATGTCTGTCAAAATCCGGATCATTTCCCCATGCAATATCGTATTTTTCTGCAAGCTTGATTAAGTTTGCCATCGCATGAGGTGAGGAGCAATCCATTCTTATTTTTCCATCAT
>NZ_JBFXHE010000425.1:0-3804 GCF_050177295.1 Desulfobacter sp. | reverse complement strand
GCCCCTTGCCTTTGATCTGTTATGTGCCGGCGACGAAGTCCGGATGGCGCAAATTCTAAAACAGCGTCTGGCTGACGTGGGCGTGGAAATAAGCATCAAAAGTTGCAACGGTAAAACCCGGGACAGCCGGGTCAGAAACCAAAACTACGATCTGGCCATCATCGGCCACGGCGGATGGGGCGGTGACCCTGATTATCTGATCGCCCACTGTACCGGGGACATCAAGCAATCAAGTTCGCCATCAGCTTCGGGTGGTTCCGGGTTGGCCTCCCCGGCCCTGATGAAATTGTTGAACGCCCAGCGCTCCCAAACCGATCCTGAAAAGCGGCGGAACCTGGTTGTAAAAATCCAGCAGATGGCCGCAGAAGAGGTGCCTGAGATCCCGCTGTTTTATACCACGGGGTACACGGCGTTCCGGCCGGCCAAGTACGACGGGTGGATGTTTATGTTTGACCATCACAGTTTGGAGCACAGCAAACTGTCCTATTTAGACTGGAAAACATGGCGCTGATATGAAAACAAATCAAACCGCTGCAGGGGCATCCGGCCGGGTGATTTCATACCTGGTGACGGTGTGGGTAATCATTACCCTAAATTTCCTTTTGCCGCGCATGATGCCCGGAGACCCGTTTGTTCATCTGTCCGGGGACGAAGGTGAGGACCTGCCGGAATTCACTGAGGCTCAGAAAAATTATTATATGGATCAATACGGGTTTGATGATCCCGTACCGGTCCAGTATGCTCGGTATCTGGTCAAGCTTGCCCATGGAGACCTTGGGGAATCGGTCTATTTTAACAACGCCGTCGCGGGAATTCTGGCCCGACGGCTGCCCTGGACCCTGGGCCTGGTGACCGCAGCCGTAACGCTCTCCACGATCATCGGTACTTTTTTGGGCGTGGTGTCGGCGGCATTGCGCCACCAGTGGGCAGATCGGCTTTTATTTGTGGGGCTGATCCTTATTTCCGAGATTCCGGCATTTCTTATGGGGCTGGTGATTCTTTTTATCTTTGCTGCGGCCCTGGACCTGTTTCCCCTGTCCGGGGCCATGTCCCATTTCACTGGCCAAATGACGCTCATGGAAAAGGCAACAGACATTGCCGCGCATGCGGCCCTGCCCGTGGCAACGCTGACCCTGGCCCGTCTGGGCGGCATTTATCTTCTGGCCCGGAACAGCCTTGTGACGGTGTTGGAAAAGGATTTCATGGTCACGGCCCGGGCCAAGGGACTGACAAAAATCAGGATATTTTGGCGACATGCCCTGCGCAACGCCCTGTTGCCCATTGTCACCCGGGTGTTTATGAGCCTTGGGGCGCTTGTGGGCGGAGCCGTCCTGGTGGAGAACGTGTTTAACTATCCGGGACTGGGCAAGCTGTTGCGTGAATCGGTCATGGTCCAGGACTATCCGTTGATCCAGGGCATATTCCTTTTGGTGACCCTGGCGGTTTTGTCTGCCAATTTTATGGCAGACCTTGTGTACCGGCGGCTGGACCCCAGGGTGAGTGAAAAGCCACACACTAAAAGGCAAAGGCTGATGAAGGCATGAGTTTTACATTCCTGCCGGCGCTTTTTTCCCGGATGACGCCTTCGGGCCGGGCCGGCGCGTTTTTTCTGGGTGCCATCATCTTCCTGGCCCTGGCAGCGCCCCTGCTCTGTTCCCATTCCCACCGGCAAATGTCAGGCCCGGCCCTCAGTACTCCTGAATCCGAACATATCATGGGCACGGATGAACTGGGGGTGGATCTGTGGGCTCAGATCTGCCACGGGGCCAGGATCAGCCTGATTGTCGGGCTTGGCACAGCACTGGTCGCAGGGTTGGGGGGTGCCATTGCAGGTCTTGTGTCGGGATATGCCGGCGGGCTGACCGACATGATCATCATGCGCATGGTGGATGTGTTTCTGGTGCTGCCGGACCTGCCGGTGATGATTGTGCTGGCCGCCTTTTTCGGTCCCAGCCTGACGGCCATTGTCCTGGTGCTCTCCTGTTTTTCATGGGTTCACACGGCCAGAATTGTCCGGTCCAGGGTGTTGGCCTTGAAACAGCGTCAGTACATCCGGGCCGCTGAGCTGAACGGCGCATCTGTGTTTTACCTGATCCGCCGCCATTTTTTGCCCGAGGTGTTTCCCCTGGCAGCCGTGAGCATGATCCGGCTCACCGGCCGGGCTATTGTGGCCGAGGCCGGGCTCTCTTTTTTAGGATTAGGGGATCCCGCTTCCGGATCCTGGGGTCTGATCCTTCACCATGCCACCTCTTTTCCCGGTATCTATTACACACGATTCTGGCAGTGGTGGCTGGTGTTCCCCTGGTTTTTCCTGACCCTGATGGTGGTCAGCCTGGCCCTGGTCAGCCGGGACATGGAAAAAATTGCAGACCCCAGGCTGGGAAAAAGGAGTTGAGCATTGACGCTTGAACCACTTCTGGAAATCAATGATCTATGCCTTGAATACAGGCAGAACGACTTGGTAATCCCTGTTCTGGACCGGGTCAACCTCTCCCTGGCCCCGGGGAAAACCCTGGGACTGATCGGGGAATCCGGGTGCGGCAAAACCAGCCTTGCCATGGCGGTCATGGGCCTTGCCAAATCCGCCCGAATCACAGGCGATATCCGCTTCAACGGCGTTGAGCTGACCGGATTGAAAGAAAAGGAGCTTGCGAAATTCCGATGGAACCGCATTGCCCTGGTTTTCCAAAACAGCCAGGAAGTGTTCAATCCGGTTATTACGGTGGGAGAACAGGTAGCCGAAACCCTGATCCGTCACTTGGGCCTTAATCGGGCGGTAGCCAGTCAACAGACAGCCAGCCTCTTTAAGCAGGCCGGTCTGGAGCCGGTTTGGCAAAATGCATACGCCCACCAGTTATCCGGCGGCATGCGCCAGCGGGTACTCATTGCCATGGCCGTTGCCTGCAGTCCGGATCTGCTCATAGTAGACGAACCCTTCACTGCCCTGGATCCAGCCGCCGCATCTGCCATGGCGGATCTGATTGTTACACTCCAGCAGCACCTGGGGTTTGCCATGATTCTGATCTCCCATGCCATGCCGGCCATTGCCAGGATGACCGAAAATATTGTCACCCTGTACGCAGGCCAGGTTATTGAAGCCGGACCCACCCAGGCAGTGCTGGCCGACCCCTGCCACCCCTATACCCGGGGGCTGATTAATGCCTGTCCTGAATTTTACGGCTACAAAGATCTTTGGGGGATTGCCGGCACCCCGCCATCCCCCGGCAGCGTCTCCGGCTGCCCCTTTTGTCCGCGCTGTGTTCAGCACGGCCCGAACTGCAGCACCCGCCGGCCGCCCCTTGTTGAAGCAGGCAAAAACAGGCAGGTGGCCTGCCATAAAGGGGGTATCACCACGGTACTCGAGGCCCGGGGACTTGAAAAAACATTTGACCTGAACGGCACTGCCGTCAAGGCGGTTCACCAGGCGGATATCACGATTAAATTCGGAGAGGTCGTGGCGCTTGTGGGCCCTTCAGGCTCGGGAAAATCCACCCTGGCCCATCTGCTGGTGGCCCTGGAAATACCGGATAAAGGCCGGGTGATCTTCCAGGGAACGCCCTTGACGGACAACCGTGCCACCTCATGCATACACGGCATGCAGCTGGTATTCCAGGACCCGACCCAGGCCGTGAGTCCCAGGCTGACGGTCCTGGAGGCTGTCCGGGAACCGTTGGACATCATGGGGTGGAAAACCCAACAAGACAGGGATGAAAAGGCCCTTGCCGCCCTGCCCCTGGTACACCTGTCCCGGGATACAGGGTTTCTGAACCAGCCCTGCCATGCGTTAAGCGGAGGCCAGCGCCA
>NZ_JBFXHE010000424.1:0-3815 GCF_050177295.1 Desulfobacter sp. | reverse complement strand
CGGTCAGCATCGGCGTTTCCTGTGCCAAGGAAGGTGATAAGTCAGGAACGGATTTATTTGAACGGGCCGATATGGCTGTATACAAGGCAAAGGAAAATGGTCGAAATCAGGTCATGGCACAATAAGTTAAAAAATATTCTGGAGTAATAATGGAAGACAACACCTTGAAGATCACCTCCCACGTAACGGCACAAGCGCTTCAAATCATGAATGAGGACAGCAGGGAAACCCTGGCACGAAGACGGTTTTCTCCTGAAAAAATAGCTATTTTCAATGCATCACATACATCCCTTGAGACATTGCATGAATACCGTTTTTTGAAAGATACCGAGGCCGAACGTCTGCTGCCCGGAATTATCAACAACCGGGTACAGCAGGTGATTACAGATCCTGTTCCCGGTGAAAACGCAAAGGCGGGATTTTCAAAGCCAAGGAATATCGGTGTCGTTTTTTCCGGGGGCCCGGCTCCGGGCGGGCACAATGTGATTTCAGGTCTTTTTGATGAGATGAAGCGTTTCAACAGCGCGTCAAAGATGTTCGGGTTCATTAAAGGGCCTGAAGGGCTGCTTGAAAACCGGTACATTGAGATTACCGCGGGACTGGTGGATTTCTACCGGAACATGGGCGGGTTTGGCATGATTAAAACCGGGCGGACCAAAATAGATTCCGGCAGCAAAATGGAAAAGGCCCTGACTGCATGCAAGGGACTGAATCTGGATGCACTGGTGATCATCGGCGGGGATGACTCCAATACCAACGCTGCCTTTCTGGCCCAGCATTTTAAATCCTCAGGAATCAAGGTTATCGGCGTTCCCAAAACCATTGACGGCGATATCCAGGTAAAGACAGAAGACGGCAAGGTGTTGTGCGCCATCTCCTTTGGATTTCACTCTGCGGCCCGGGCCTTTGCACAAAATATTTCCAATCTGGCCAATGATGGCGGCTCGGACATTAAATACTGGCATGTGTGCAAGGTCATGGGCCGGGTGGCAAGCCATCTTACGCTGGAGACAGCGCTTCAGACCCATGTGAATCTGGCCCTGATCGGTGAGGAGTTGGCAGACTATGTGGACCAGGAGCGTATGTCCAAGGGCCTGGAGCAGGACGGGCAGATGGATTACAACGCCTATGGAATTACCCTGCGCCATCTGTCCCGGGTGATCTGTGACATTATTGTCCGGCGGGCCGCATTCGGCAAAAATTACGGGCTGATGATCATCCCCGAAGGCATCCTGGAATTTATCAATGAAATCCAGGTGTTCATCACAAAACTCAATAAAATTATTGCCGATTATAATAGAATCCATGACCTGGATTTCCACAGGTCATTTCCCACCCTGAATGAAAAACTGGATTATCTGCGCAGGATCTCCCAGGGCATGATGGACAAGGGCCGGTTTCCCATATGGAATATCCGGGATGATGAGCTGTTCAACCAGCTGCCGTCGTTTTTCAGGGAAGGGCTTCTGGTGGAAAGGGATCTTCACGGCAATTTCCAGTTCTCCCAGGTCAAAACCGAGAAGATCATCATGGATATGGTCAAAGAGTATCTTGACGTGCTTCGGGAGCAGGGGCGCTACAAGGTTGGCATTCTCCGGGATGACTATGTTTCGCTCATGGAATGTGCGGGCATGGATCCGGACCTGTTTGCCCCGGCGTTGTTTAAAAACCCCCAGGATAAATATGTGCTGGTCAAGCCGGATATCATCTCCCTTAAAACCCTGAAACTTTCCCTGGTCAATTCAGGCATGCTGGATACGGAAGAAGAGACTCCGCAGGTTCTTGTAAATATATTTAGAAAATCCCAGGCCGAATTCAAAATCCAGACCCATTTTTACGGGTATGACGGCCGGGGCACCGATCCAACCTATTTTGACTGTTGTTATGCCTACAATTTAGGGCTTACAGCCTTTCATCTGATTGCAGGCGGTGCCACAGGCCAGATGGCGGCCATCATCAACCTGGAAAAAGCGTTTGACCAGTGGCAGCCGGCCGGTATCCCCATTGCCCGGCTCATGCACCTTGAGGAACGCAAAGGACGCCTGGAACTGGTCATGGAAAAAAGCATTGTTGACCTGGAATCCAACGCCTTTAAGGTGTTCAAGGCGGTCAGAGAGGAGTGGGTGGCGGCTTGTGAATGTCCTGACCGGTTCAGAAATCCAGGGCCCATCGGGTTTTCCAGACACGTGGAAGAGGACCGGCCTTTAACGCTTCGCCTCAATGCCCTGGAATCCTAGGAAACAGAATAGGCCCCTGCCGGGCCTGGTGACGATCAGACCCGGCTGCTTTGGTTATAAACCTTAACACTGATCATTATTTTTTTTATATGAAACTAGAAACAAGACAGTTGAATACGAATTGTATTTAAAGATTAAGGGAACAATTACAAAAATGACTATTTTTTTACTGATCTTATTGATTTGCAGCTTTGGTGGCACTTTGTATTTTTTCTTAAAATCTCGACAAGCGCCCTCTGATCTTATTAGCAGAATTGAAACAATATCAAAGGGAGATTTAAAAGCAGGCGTAAATGTTTCACCGGATGATAAAGAACAGGGTGCGAAGTCTTTGATTGAAAAAATGAGACAAAGCTGGAGCAAAATATTTCGCTTGGCTGTTGGTAATATCTCCACCCTTGACGCAACTTCCAAAGCTATGAGTAACGCGTCTGAGCAGTTAACCAACGGGGCCATGGGGCTTTACAAATTGACAGAAACAGTATCTGTGGCTGCAGAGGAAATGAGTTCTAATATGAATGCTGTGGCTGCTGCCATGGAAGAATCAAACACAAATGTTTCCGTTGTTGCCGCCGCCTCGGAGGAAATGACCTCGACCATCAACGAAATTGCTGAGAATACGAGCCAGGTTCGAAAGGTAAGTTCCGAGGCTGTGGAAAAAGTCAAACGCGCCTTGCAAAATGTAGAAGCATTAGGCGTTGCTGCCCAGAAGATCGGCAAGGTAACCACTGCCATTGAGGATATATCCAGTCAAACCGATCTGCTTGCGCTTAACGCCACCATTGAGGCCGCCAGAGCCGGGGAAGCCGGGAAGGGATTTGCTGTGGTAGCCAATGAAATTAAGGAATTGGCCAAACAGACCGGAGAATCCACCGATGATATCAAAATGCAGATCAGCAGCATTCAATCGACAACCTCACAGGTAGTGGCAATCATCACTACCATATCAGAAACCATTTCCACGGTAAGTGGTCTGGTGGAAACCGTTGCAACTGCAGTTGAACAGCAGGCCATTGCGAGCAGTGAAATTTCCACCAATATTTCCCAGGCGTCAATCGGAATGCAGGAAATCAGCACCAATATTTCCCAAGCCTCCCAGGTTAATCAGGAAGTGGTTAACGACATTATCAAAGTCCGGGATACCACAGATCAGATTACCAACCGCTGTATTGAAGTCGGGGAATACTCCCATGTACTAAATGATCTGGTGCGTGCCATGGCACAATCGATGACCCATGTTCAAGTTGAACCGGCCCTGTTTGACATCGGGGATGTAAAAACGGCACATCTGAATTGGAAAATCAATCTCGAAGCTGTGCTGGCAGGTCGCAAAAAGATGCAGGCAAACGAGGTGACCGGGCATCATGACTGTCTGCTGGGCAAGTGGTATGACTCGGCCCAGGGAGATTTCACAAAAACGCAGCTATTTAAGGACATTAAGGCCCCCCATAAAGCGGTACATGATACGGCCCGAGAAATTGTTTCGCTCTATAACCAGAAGAATATCACTGCGGCACGTGAAAAGCTCAAAGCGTTTGAAGATGCCAGAGAAAAACTATTCGATCTTCTTGACAGTCT
>NZ_JBFXHE010000423.1:0-3830 GCF_050177295.1 Desulfobacter sp. | reverse complement strand
GCACAGAAGATGTCGGGTTTGTACATTTCGATCAGGGTTTCGGTTTCATGCTGGCTGATGTCGTCCACAATCAGGGAGCCCTCGGCCATGTCGGGAACCATGCCCTCGTACTCTTTGAAGGCAAATCCCTTTTCTTCCAGGGCTTTCATCTGCGCTTCGGTCTTTCTGGGGTTGTACCGGGTCGCATCGGGTTCGATTTCCAGTTCTTCAATGTTTCTGGAGTCCGCATCAATTTTGATGTCCGGAATGACGTGGCGTCCTTCATAATCATCCCTGTGGGCAAACTCGTATCCGGCGGAGAGCACTTCCATGCCCAGATCCCTGAACAGTTCCTGGTAGTGGTGGGCACGGGAACCGCCCACAAACATCATGGCTGTTTTACCTTCGCACCGGGGTCTGATCTCTTTGATCTTGGCTTCAACCGGCACCATCTCCTCGGCAATCACTTTCTCCACCGTGTCGATAAGTTCCTGGTCTTCAAAATAGGCGGCTATTTTGCGCAGACTGCTTGCGGTCGACTTGGGCCCCAGGAAGCTGACTTTTATCCAGGGGATACCGTATTTGATCTCAAGCATGTCGGCCACGTAGTTGATGGATCTGTGGCACATGACCGCATTGAGATCTGCGGTGTGACAGTTGGCAAACTGGTCAATGGTGGAGTTGCCGGAAAAGGTGGAAACAACGCTGATGCCGCATTTTTCAAGCAGATCGTCAATGATGAAGGCGTCGCCGCCGATGTTGTACTCGCCCAGCAGGTTGATCTTGTATTTGGCGTCGGAGATGGTGTCGTCCAGACCCACAACATGGGTAAAAATGGTGTTGTTGGCAATGTGATGACCTGCGGACTGGCTTACACCCTTATATCCTTCACAGGAGAAACCAAATATATTGATGCCCAGTTCAGCTTTCATCTCTCTGGCCACGGCATGGATATCATCACCGATCAGACCCACCGGACAGGTGGAGAAGATGGAGATGGCCTTGGGTTTGAAAATGTCGTATGCTTCCTGGATGGCGGCCTTGAGCTTCTTTTCTCCGCCGAAAACAATATCTTCGTCCTGCATGTCCGTGGAAAAACAGTAGGTCATGTAGTTTTCTGATTCCGGTGTCTCGGGACGGGTCTGGTTGCGCCGGGTCAGCCATGAATAGAATCCGCAGCCGATCGGTCCGTGGGTCAGGTTGATGATGTCCCGGGTCGGGCCCATGATAACGCCCTTGCACCCTGCATAGCAGCACCCTCTCTGGGTGATGATGCCCGGGACGGTTCTGACGTTGGCACCGACGGTGAGTCCGGCTTTATCTTCTTCGCTTGAAACCGGCATGATCTGCTTGCCGCGTTTCCGGGCCACTTTGGGCGGATACTTGGCCAGTATTTCTTTTTTTACATCTTCCGGATTAACGGTGATGGTTCGTTCGCCTGTCATATGTTTATACCCCTATCTTATCTCTTGTGTTGTTTTGCTTAAAATTCGTCCAGAACCGCGTCTCCGCTTTCTGATGTTCTAACGGAGATGGAATTTACCGTGGGTTGCACCCAGATTTTCCCGTCTCCTGGCTGTCCGGTTTGGTTGGCTTTAATAATGGTATCTACGGTTTTTTGCACCAGCTTGTCCGGAACCACCACAAACAGTGCCCGTTTGGGGCGCAGGAGATCGCTTTGGCCCAATTGGGCTATGGCCTCTTCATGGCCTTCTTGCGCGCCCTTGAGCAGGTCCATGTTCACCAAGCCTTTTCCCCGTCCCAGGCACTCAAAAGCGGTCATGGAAGAGATGCCCGCGTCGATCAGAGCCTTTTTGGTCTCATTGATCTTATTCATGCGGACGACGGCCATGATCTCTTTCATGATGCCACCTCTTCATCCAGGTCGATGTCTTTTTTGCCTGAGCTGATGGTATAAGTATCAAGAACCGGAGATATGAAAATCTTGCCGTCCCCGAATGCGCCTTTCTCACCGGTCCTGGCGGTTTCTAAAATGGTTTTCAGAACAAAATCGCGATCTTTTTCATCAATAACCGAGATGAGCATCTCCTTGGGAATCTCGTCATAGGTGATTTCACCTATTTTGATTCCGCGCTGCTTTCCGCGTCCGGCGACACTCATCCGGGTGACCGCCGGATAACCGGATTCCATCAGAGCGGCCATAACTGCGTTAACTTTCTCAGGTCTAACAATGGCTTTGATCATTACTTTCATGTCAGTACTCCTTATGGCGCTGCGGTTATAAGTTTATGAAGCGATTCCGTATTCGATAAGCATGCTTTCCAGCTCTTCAATTTCCAGGGGGGTGGGGATGACGAACATTGTGTTTTCATCCATTTTTCTGGACAGTGCACGGTATTCATCTGCCTGGGGGTGTTCCGGTGCAAAGTCGATAACGGTTTTTCTGTTGATCTCAGCCTGCTGAACCATGTTGTCCCTGGGAACAAAATGAAGCATCTGGGTGCCCAATCTCTTGGCCAGCTGCCGAATCATTTCCTCTTCGTTGGCCACCATACGGGAGTTGCAGATCAGCCCGCCCAGGCGAACGCCGCCGGACTGGGCAAATTTCACGATACCCTTGCAGATGTTGTTGGCTGCGTACATGGCCATCATCTCGCCGGAGACGACAATATAGATCTCCTGGGCTTTACCTTCACGGATGGGCATGGCAAAGCCGCCGCACACAACGTCACCCAGAACGTCATAAAATACATAATCCAGCTTCTGCTCTTCGTCATAGGCGCCCAGCTGTTCCAGCAGGTTGATGGAGGTGATGATACCGCGGCCGGCACAACCGACACCGGGTTCGGGCCCGCCTGATTCCGTACACAGAACCCCGCCGTATCCTTCTTTTCTAACATCTTCAAGTTCTACGTCTTCACCCTCTTCCCTTAGAGTATCCAGAACGGTTTTCTGGGCCAGGCCGTTGAGCATGAGGCGTGTGGAGTCTGACTTGGGATCGCAGCCCACGATCATGATTTTTTTACCTGCTTCCACCAGTCCTGCAACTATATTCTGGGTTGTAGTGGATTTGCCGATGCCGCCTTTTCCGTAGATTGCTACTTTTCTCATTATTTTCCAAAGCTCCTAAAGTTAAAATTGGTTGTTTTCAACAGACCCATGACCTGTCGCGCCGTCGTAATGCCTGTAATTGCAACGGATGTTCCATCGGGAGACCAAACCAATGTAAAAAAATATAACTTGCTTGATTTACGTTTATTTTGAATAAAAAAAATTTTATTCATGTTTGAAAAAACGAGTCAAAGACTGAAATATTACAAATATGATATGTTTGTATGTTCAAATATGTAATTTTTAAGATTATTTAATTTTATCTTGCAATGTTCTTAAGCAGATCTTTAATTTTATTTTTGAAAAATTTCCGAAAAAATTGGAAAATGCCTACGATAAGGCCTTTTTATACAAAATAGGGATCAGATCGTGCCTAAATCAATAAAATTATTTTTTTCATGAAGTGCCCGACGAATAGATCTAAAATTTTAAGGATATTTTGACTCCAATACCTATGAATATCACCAAAAAACACAACGCCATAGTCGCCTTACCGATAACTCACCAACCACCATAAAAATATTACACAGATGCAATAAATAAAAAAATAGATATATTTCGGCACGACATCGCACCAAAAGGCTTTGACGCAGTAACCGATCATTCCATTCTTTTTTTTCAAATTATTATCAACTTTAAAAAGACACTACCCATAGGGAATATCCCAGCTACCAGACTCTGTAACACACAAATAATTTGCATATAAATTATTTGTGTGTTAATTTTTTTAAAAATGAATAAACCGTGAGGGTCAATTGGTATTTGAAGATTGTGTATGT
>NZ_JBFXHE010000422.1:0-3831 GCF_050177295.1 Desulfobacter sp. | reverse complement strand
CACTATTTTGATTGTTGAGACACATAACAATTTAAATATAACAAACTTGATTTAAAGAAGAAATTGATTCAATTGCCTGAATCAGGCGAAATGAAAAGCGTTACACTATTTGAATCTCATCAGAAACATCGCCCCGGGATATTTCAAATTCCTTTAATCTGAAATTGTTATGTGTTAAACATAGTCAATACACCACCCCGACTTTTATCGCACCAGTGTTTATTTTTACACGTTTCTTTGTAGCTTGATCCAGATCAATGTTTTTATACTTCTTTAAGCGTATGGTGTACCTGCAAGTGAAAGAAAAGGCGTTATCAGCAGTTAATTCATAAATAAGGAGGCTTTTACATGTTTTGTTTTCAATGTCAGGAAACCGCGAAAAATCAGGGATGTACCATTAATGGGATGTGCGGGAAAAAAGGAAGTACGGCAAACCTTCAGGATCTCTTGATTTATAATTTAAAAGGGATTGCCGTTCTTGCACAAAAAGCAAAGGCCTCGGGCGTTAATGTCCCGGCAGCAAACGGGCAGTTTATTGCCGAAGGGGTGTTCACAACCATCACAAATGTCAACTTTAATGATGAGGACCTTGTAAACTGGATCAACCGCGCCCAGGCAGTTAAAAAAAAGCTGTTCGACAGCGTCAAAGATAAAGTGGGGACAGATCTTCATGACTGTGCGACCTGGTTTTCCAATGATACATCACAGTTTGAAGCCAAAGCAGCGGTTGTCGGCGTTCTTTCAACTGAAAACCAGGATGTCAGATCTCTCAGAGAGCTTCTGGTCATTGGACTCAAAGGTATCTGTGCGTATGCGGATCATGCGTCTGTGCTGGGTGTCACTAAAGATGAGATCTGGAATTTCCTGTATGAGGCATTAACTTCCACCACCCAGGACCTGAGTGTTGATGAAATGGTCGCTATGGTCATGAAAGCCGGTGAAACAGCCGTGACCGCAATGGCCGCTTTGGACCAGGCCAATACCCAGGTCTATGGAAACCCGGAGATCACAGAAGTCAATATCGGTGTGGGTACAAACCCCGGCATTCTGATTTCCGGCCATGATCTGAAAGACATGGAGGAGCTGTTGGAGCAGACAAAGGGTACAGGGGTTGATGTGTATACCCACGGAGAAATGCTGCCTGCCAATTATTATCCTGCCTTTAAAAAATACGATCACCTCAAAGGCAATTACGGTGGCTCCTGGTGGCACCAGAATGAGGACTTCGAAACCTTTAACGGCCCCATCCTGATGACAACAAACTGCATTATCCCGATTAAGAAAAAAAATACATACCAGGACAGGCTATTTACAACCGGGGTTGTCTCCTATCCGGGCACAACGCATATTCCGGCAAGAACAAACGGCAGTGCCAAAGATTTTTCAAAGATTGTGGAGCTGGCCAAAACCTGCCAACTGCCTACTGAAATAGAAACGGGTAAAATCGTTGGCGGATTTGCCCATAATCAGGTCCTGGCCTTGGCTGACAAGGTTGTAGACGCGGTTAAATCAGGTGCGATCAAGCGCTTTATCGTCATGGCCGGATGCGATGGCCGCCACAAAGAAAGAAACTATTTCACCGAAGTGGCTGAAAAATTACCCAAAGATACCGTGATCCTCACTGCCGGGTGTGCAAAATACAGGTATAATAAACTGGACCTAGGCGACATCGGCGGGATTCCAAGGGTGCTGGACGCGGGACAATGCAACGACTCGTACTCTCTGGCTGTTATCGCCATGAAACTGCGGGATGCATTTGGACTGGATCACATTAACGATCTGCCGCTCTCCTTTGATATTGGCTGGTATGAACAAAAAGCCGTTGCTGTTCTCCTGGCATTGCTGCATCTGGGCGTGAAGGGTATTCGTTTAGGCCCCACGCTGCCCGCTTTTGTTTCCCCCGCGGTGTTGAATGTCCTGGTTGAAAACTTTAATATCAAACCCATCGGTGAGGTTGATGCTGATATTGCAGCCATGATGGCAGGCAATAAAGCCCGCCCATGCCTGGCATCGGCGGGCTTTTCAAATGGCTTCCGCGGATCGGGCGGTAGTAAGTTTTTAGAAGAAGCCGGGTATCCCGGGAAGCTGACCCACCAACCCAAGGGAAACGACACAGACGATAAACATGACACCTGGGATGATAAGTTTTTCATTCCAGGTGAGCATTTTGGCCCGCTCAGTATCGCCGATGAGCCCCAGGTTGTCCAGGAGCATGGCAGCGGCCCAACCGAACACCGGATTTACAAAGGCGCAGGCAAAAATACAGGTTCCGGCGCTCTGGGAATCTTTATGGTTGCTAACCATCTGCATCCCTGCTTCAAGGAGTGGCAGGAATACGCCAACAATAAGCGCCACCCGCAGAACAGGTTCCCACATGGCAAGGTCCATGGGGTAGCCGAGTATACCGGCCACCACGCAGAAAATGCCGGTAAGAAACGCACCACCGGGAATGGGACGCTTGGCAATGGCTGCGGGAATCATGTATGTACCCCAGGAGGAGGCGATATTGCCGCCGCCAAGGCAAGAACCAATGGCCTGACGAACAGATGCCACCATCATGGTATCGTCCACGTCCATAAGGACGTTTTCAGCCCCTTTCGGGTAGTTAAGTTCCTGGAATACCCGGTGTCCAAGGTAATCCGGCGACCACATGGCAACGGCCAGAATGGAGAACGGAATAACGGCAATGAAATGGCCCAGGTTTGGAAGGCCCATGTTCCATCCTGTATTGGTACCCCACCACCACATGGGATCAAAATGGGGAAGCCCCGGCGGGGTAGAAAAGCTGAAATCAGCGCCCAAAGTGAATGCAATAATTCCTGCGATGGCCGAACAAAGAGGGATAGCCAGCCAGCGCTTCTGGATACGCGCCAGGTAGGCATAAACAAGCACGGTTACGCCGATGACCGCAAAGGAAACCGCGTCGACACCACCCCCTGCCGCCCATTTTCCAAGGTTGCCGATCTGTCCCATAAGTCCAACGGCACCCAGATAGATCAGAAGCCCTCCCCGGACTCCGATTCCGGTCAGGTTCATCAGCTTGGAACCTCCCTTTGTGATAGCGAGAATAAGGCCGAAGAAGCCTATCAGAATGCCCAGGGCCAGCGGATGCCCGCCAGCCGCAGCAACAACCGGGATGAGGGGGATCATCGGGCCGTGTGTGCCCGCAAGGTTTGAATTCGGATTAAGGAATGCCGAAAAAAGCAAAACAAAGGCAACACCTGCGATCAGCATCTCATACCGGACGTTCTCTGCAACGAATTCGGGTGAAAGAGCGTACTGGTCAGCAAAGGCGGCTACCATGGCGGTTACCATCACAACCTTTCCAATGGTGGCTGCAATAGCCGGCACAAAATCCTCGATTTCGATGCCGTAATCTCGGAAGGGCAGATTGACCCGCCAGCGACGAAATTTCATAATAGTCAGTTCATGGTCAAGATACTCAGCTCGGGTCTTAAACTCACTTGCTTTCTTACGTTGTTCGACATACGACTTTCCATTGTGCGCTACCATCTTTTAGTCTCCTTCTCCTTAGCTTACCCTACCGATCTTTTGTTGGATCTTTGCATTCACCCTTCGGTGTGCTTAGGTATAATTAAAATGCTTGGTTAGAAAAATGGCCCACGGCCTCAACGATATCCAGATCAAAATTTTCTACCTTTTTCCATTAATGAATGCAAGAACTATTTATTAGAACTTACTTTTTTATTGTCCCAGTCGGTAGTAAAAACTATGGACTTTAGTCCAAGACTTTTAGTATCTGAATTGTATGAGGTCATATCGAAAAGGTTCACATACGGTACATGATTTAAAAGTCCATTTAGTGTGGGT
>NZ_JBFXHE010000421.1:0-3832 GCF_050177295.1 Desulfobacter sp. | reverse complement strand
CCTGCCGTCCTTGATTTCCAGGGCATCCACTTTCCCTGTGTCATGGAGAAAACCGGCCAGCCGGAGTATGGGCTTGGATGCGGGCAGGGCATCACCCACCAGAAGGTTATGCTCAAATACGGTTTCGTCGTGGTGGGGGCCGCCGTCCAGGCCGTAGCACCGGTCAAGGCTGGGCAGAATCAAGGCCAGAAGGCCTGTATCATGAAGCAAATTAAAAAATCCCGAAGGCTTGTCCATGCCCATGGATTTGACAATTTCCCTTTGAATCCGGTCTTCAGTCCCTTGGGCCGTAATTTTATGGGCATGGGTACGGATGACATCAAAGGAATCCGGCTCGATTTTGAACCCGAAACAGGCAGCAAACCGGCAGGCCCTGACCATGCGCACGGGATCTTCTTCAATCCGGTCAAAGGGATCCCGGGTGAACCGGATCACTTTTGCTTCAATATCCGTTTGCCCGCCAAAGAGGTCTGTCAGGGTCCGGGTTTCGGGGTCCCAGGCCATGCTGTTGATGGTGAGATCCCGGCGGCCAAGGTCTGTGGCCGGAAAGACGAGGCCTGCCGCCACAGCTTTTTTATCTGCGGGCCTGCAGGTCGCCACCTCCACCCTGTTGACCAGGGTCACGGCAAAGGATTTTCCCACATATTCAGGATCCTGGCCGGCAAACAGCCGGGCCAGATCTTCGGGACGCGCATTGGTCAGGATATCCACATCTGCGGGCGCTATACCCAAAAGGGCGTCCCGGACTGCCCCGCCGGCCAGAAAGGCTTGAAACCCGGCGCTCCAAAGCGTTTCAAGGATAGGGGAAACAGGACTGCGTGCCTGGATGGTGTCCAGGATGTCGGCAACTGAACGCATGAAAAATATTTTTTTAATAGGTCCCGAGTTAATAGATCCCGAATACAGGCGATCCGCACCCGGGACATTTATTGGTCTGGGTTAAAAAATTTTCAACTGTATAGCCAAACCGTTTGACAACCGTCCGGCCGCAGGCTTGGCAGCAGGTGTTTTCCCTGGCACCTGGCACATTACCGGTGTACACATGAACAAGGCCGGCTGAAAGTGCAATATCGCAGGCCCTTTCAAGGGTGTCCACAGGTGTCGGCCCGACCTGGGTCAACTGGTACGCCGGGTGGAACCGGGACAGGTGCCAGGGGGTTGAAGGGCCCAACTCCCCGGCAATGAAGGACGCCATTTGCTCAAGTTCGTTGGGATCGTCATTGAGCCCCGGGATCACCAGGGTGGTGACCTCCACCATGAGGCCTAAATCCACCATGGCCTTCAGCGTCTGTTTAACCGGTTCCAGGCGGCCGTTACAATACCGGGTGTAAAACCCATTGCTGAAGGATTTAAGATCCACGTTAGCCGCATCCAGCACTGCGGCGGAGGCCTGCAGAAGCTTAGGGCTCATAAAACCGTTGGTAACAAAGATATTGGCCAGTCCTGCTTCCTTTGCCAGCATCGCTGTATCCAGAACCAGTTCAAAAAAAACCGTAGGTTCGGTATACGTATAGGAGATACTTTGGCACCCCAGTTCCACAGCCTTTGCGACAATCGCTTCGGGCGTCATTGCTTTGCCGGCAAGACGGCCTGAAAAAGGATCTGCCCCCCGGTCACAGACCTGGGAAATATCGGCATTCTGGCAGAACCGGCACTTAAAATTGCATCCGGGCGCGGCAATGGAAAAAGAGAGGGACCCGGGCTTGAAGTGGAAAATAGGCTTTTTCTCAATGGGATCCACGCCGGCGGCCACCACCCGGTCATACACCAGGGAAAAGAGCTGACCATCCCGGTTTTCCCGCACACCACACAATCCGGGATGCCCCGGCGTAATCGTGCAAAAATGGTTGCAGGCCAGGCATTTGACCGCACCACCGGACAGGGGTGCATAGAGGCGGGCCCGTATCATTCTTCCACCCTGAATCCTGATACCAGGCCTGTGGCCGGATTATAAATTTTACGACTCCGGGTTTCCAGGGCCAGGGGCCGGGTGCGGAACTTAGGCACAGGCTTGATGCACATGCCAATGAAACTGCCCCAGTAAGAGTACTGGACCAGGCTGAAACTTTCCGCCTTGGAGACCAGGCGACCGGATATAAACGGGAACTGTACGGTTGTCCGCCATGTTACCGGCACTTTCCCCAATATTGAGACCATCATGGTTTTCAACTCCCACACACTGAAAAAATGAGCCCGGCTGTACATATCCGGGAAAAATAACCCTTTGACCCGCCGGACCATATTCTGGAGGGCATACCGGTTGTGGACCCCGATGACCACCTGTTCCCGGGCCACCCGGCAGGCTTCTTCAATGGCCTTGGCCGGACGGTCTGAAAATTCAAGGCTGAAAAACAGCAATGCCGTATCAAAGGCATTGTCGTCAAAGGGCAGATCCTCGGCCATACCCCGGTGCAGGTCAACGCGGTGTCCGAGCCGTTCAGCAGCCTTGTCCAGCATATATGCGGAAGAATCAATGCCGGTCAGGTTCATGCCCAGATCCACAAAAGGTTCAAGGCTCAACCCTGTGCCGCAGCCAATGTCCAGCAAGCGCTTGCCTGGCATGGGGCGGATCAGTGAGCTGATAAGTTTGATCTCAAGGTTAAGGTAGTGCCTGGCCCGGCCTTTTTCAAAAAAGGCATCATACTTCTGGGCTACCTTGAAATCAAATTCATACGCCATGCTCATAGCAGATCCTCATAGCAGATCATAGGGTGCCTTCTTCACCGGAGGCAGGTTGTGTCCTTTTTTTATACCAGTCATGTCCCTTATACAGCTTGTCCATACATGCCGGACAGGTACCGTGGGTAAGGGTCAGAGGGGCGTGGGTCTCAAAATACCTGTCCACATCATTCCAGAATCCCTTGTCATCCCGGATTTTTTTGCAATGTGAACAGATGGGCAAAAGGCTGCGCAGGGTTTTAAGTTCGATATGGGTTTTGATACGGGCCAGAAGTTCAGCCGAATGAAAGGGTTTGGTTACATAATCCACCCCACCCGCCTCAAACCCCTTTATAATATCCTGGGCATCGGACTTGGCTGTTAAAAAAATCACCGGAATATGGCGGGCGGGAAGTCCGGCCTTCAGTTCTTCACAGACTTCATACCCATCCATCTCCGGCATCATGACATCTAAAAGGATGAGATCCGGGAATTCAGTTCTTACAAACTTCAGGGCCTGGACCCCGCTCTGGGCCATGGCGACTTCATATCCGTTATTCGAGAGCAGCTTCCCAAGAAATTGAAGATTCTGGGGTTTGTCATCAACTGTCAAAATGAGGCTTTTATTGACCATTGCGATGCTCCAGGCCCTGGCTTAGGAATTAATTACAGCTACAGGATCCGCAGCAGCCCGAACTGCAGTTCCCGCCATGGGTTCCACAGCTGCTTGCCGGGGGTTCCAGTCCGGTTTCAGCAATGGTGATGTCAAAAACAAGGGTTTTACCGGCCAGGAAATGATTTACGTCCATGGTGACGCTTGTCTCGTTTATACGTGCCACCCGCGCGGGAACCGGCTGGCCTGCCGGATTCTGAAGGTGAAGCTCAAGGCCTTCTGTCAGGGCCATATCCTGGGGGAACTGGGCCCTTGGGATGTCCACCATGGCGTTTTCGTCCCTTGGACCGTATCCCATTTCAGGCGGAATGGTTACGGTTTTTGATTCACCTTTTTTCATGCCGATGACGGCCTGGTCAAAGCCTTTGATCAGCATGCCTGCATCAACGGTGAAGGTCAGCGGCTGTTTGCCTTCGGAAGAGTCAAACACATCCCCGCTTTCAAATTTTCCCGTATAATCCACGGCAATGGTATCCCCTGATTTAATTGCTTCGGTCATAA
>NZ_JBFXHE010000420.1:0-3835 GCF_050177295.1 Desulfobacter sp. | reverse complement strand
ATTCAGGGTAAATCCCATTTTCCCTGCCAGCTCCTGGGCTGCCTCAAAATTCCCCCCCCAGTTGATGGCATTGCGCACCGGCTCAAAATGCTGGGCAGCAATCATCCCAAGATCCGGACAACGGGAAAAGGTATGCAGAATATTTTTGACGATCCTGGGGCTTCCCAAAAGGCTCTCCAGCAGAAAATGCCGCCAGTGGAAGAGAAAACTTTCATGGGGAGATTGTTTGCCATGGAGGCACAACACATAATCATACTCAGCATAGACATCCTTGAATGTCACAAGTTTGTGGGCAATATCCCGGCCCCGGTTAGGGGCAGTACGGACCTCCACACGGCCTTTATCCCAGCCGTTAAATACGCATTCTATGGCAGAGGCTTTAAAATCATCTGTTGTGGAGATGAAAATGTCCATGTCCACGGGAACATTGGCCAGATAAGACCGAATTTCCACGGCCAGATTTTCATAAAAAAGATGAATCACCGCTGCCACCCTGCCATAGTTTTCCTGGGACGGTATTTCAAACCCAAAGGGTACACAGGCGGAATAATCGGTCTCCATGGGGCGGGCCATGTCAAGGTCCATTTTAAGAGGTTGTTCACAAATCACAGCTTTCCCGGCTTCCTGATCGGGGTGTTCAAGATTATTTTCAGCCCGGTCTGTCATGCCGGCTTTCAGACGGCCCATCTGGCGCAGCAGACGGGTGGCCTTCCAGCTGCTTGAGTTAAGGATCTGGGCGATCTGCCCGTCTTTTTGAGCAATCTCGTTATGATACTCCAGGATCTGGGCATTGTGCCGGGCAATGAGTTTTTGGGTCTGATTCTCCATCTCCATCACCGTTTTCTGAAGGGCAATGATACCGGCCCCCCGGTCTGCCACGGTCTTTTCTAATTCCTGTTGCTCAAACCGCCCCAATTGAAAAGTCCCCAGGGCGGCAAAATATCGTCTCAATTCTTGTTTTTCCCCGGCCCCGGGTTCAAGCCATGTCTGTTTTTTCTCTTCAGGGGCATGGTTCAACTGCAGCACCCCCAGCCCGTTGGACTGGGTAAATTCCAAATGATTGGGATATTCCTGCTTCAGTTCTTCCCAGAGCTGCCACACCCCGAAATTCAGTTCACGCACATTGGTATCGTGAAACATGACAATAGCATCAGAGGTCAGCTTGGGCAGCCAGGTTTCAAAATCATGCCGCACCGCATCATAGGTGTGCAGTCCGTCAATATGCAAAAGGCCGATGGATTCATCTGAAAAAAAGGGAACTGCCTCATCAAAGGTCATGCGCATCAGCCGGGAGAACTGGGCATAAAGCGCCTGGTTATGGGCATCAACCCCATTAAAAATCCGTTCTTCGTATTCCCCGGCATGCTCGTCTCCCTGCCAGGTATCCACGGCATAACATCGGGTGGGTATGTTGTTTTGGGCCACAGACTGACAGAACGAAAAATAAGAATTGCCGCTGTGGGTCCCCAGTTCAACAAAGATCTCAGGCGAAACCTGTTGGATGACCCAGGCTGCAAAGGGCAGGTGCCCAACCCAGCCATTGGGGGGTAAAAGGGATCTGGGAACAAATGATGCAGCGGCTATAATATTGTTTAAATTCATGATAGGCTTTCTTGTGTTTTTAAACTGACCTTAAGCATGGGAATGCCCACCAGGCCACCGTCAACACTGCTTGATTCAGATTGAAATATAATGGCATCATGAATCCAGTGATGCTGCTCATGCTCTTGCTGGGTGCCGCTGGCAATGGCCACGGTGATGCTGTATTGGCCGATGGGAAGCAAGGGCATTTGAAAGACAAAGTCTGCCTCAAGACCTCCTCCTTTCCGGCAGCAGACCGGGTTGTCCATATAGGTCAGGTAGGTATTGTCTCCAAACAGGGTCTGCCCCAGGCGGTCTTTGACAAAAAATCCGATGATGGGAGACGCCAGGTCTCGGTCCGTGCTTGCCATCACCCGTAGCAAAACGGTTTCCCCTCCCACAATCCAGGATAAGGGATGCTGAGTTTCATCCAGAAGATGAACCTGGTCGATGCGGGCATCCCCCTTTCCAAATGACTGGGCATCAGGGTCAAACTTAAACACCTCAAGGTCATTGCGCAGGTTGCTGTTGTTAATAAAGGCCAGGCGCTGGTCCTTATCCGGCAGCATTGCATCAGGCTTTTTTAACGGTTTAAGTCGGGTGGTGCTACTTTTGCCCTGCTGGGCTTCAAAAAAGGCCTCCAGGTAAAGTTCGCACACCTCCTTGGGCTCTCCCTCCTTGAGCACCTCACCCTTCTCCAGCCAAAGGGTATGGTTGCACAGGCTTTTCACACTGGCGGTGTCATGGCTGACAAAGAGAACCGTACCGTTTTTCATGAACCCGCGTAAAAACCGCATACATTTCTGGGTAAAAAAGGCGTCTCCCACGGAGAGGGCTTCATCTACCACAAGAATATCTGCATCCATATGGGCGATAACGGCAAATGCCAGACGGACCATCATGCCGGAGGAATAGGTTTGTACCGGCTGCTCAATGTATTCGCCGATATCTGCAAAATCAATAATCTGACCAAAGCGCTGGTCGATCTCATTTTTGCTTAAACCCAGCACTGCGGCATTCATGTAAACATTTTCCCGCCCGGTGAACTCCGGGTTGAACCCTGAGCCCAGCTCCAGCAGTGCCGCCACCCGGCCCCGGGTTTTAACCCTTCCGCTGGAGGGACTTAAGGTGCCGCAGATCAATTGCAACAATGTGGATTTACCGCTGCCGTTGCGGCCGATGATGCCCACGGTTTCACCTTTTTTCACCCGGAAAGAGACATTATTAAGTGCCCAGAACTCACTGAAATATGCCTTGGGCGGCCTGCCAATCAAACGGTTTAACCGGGGCAGAACAAATTGTTTGAGCCGGTCATGGGGGGTGTCATAAATGTGATAGCATTTGCTTAAGCTTTCAACCTCAATGGCGAATTCAGAGGACATCGGCAAATCCTTTCCGGGTTTTCTGAAACCAGGCATAACCGGCCCACACCACCAGGACGGCCCCGACCGTATACCCCGTAAGTCCAATCAAGTCCGGCAGCTTCCCCCAGATCAATACCGCCCTTGCCTGCTCAATGATAAAGGTAAGGGGGTTGATCATGATGATGAACCGAAATTTTTCAGGAACCGCTGTCAGGGGATAAAACACAGGGGATAAAAACAGCATCATTGTTGTGAGGATACCGATGCTCTGGCCCACATCCCTTAAAAATACCCCCAACGATGCCAGAATCCAGGAAAACCCAATGGTCAGGATAACAAGGGGCAGCAATACCAGAGGGATGAAGACAAGGGTCCAGTGCAAAAATCCGTTGAAGACGGCAAAGGCCGTCAAAAGGACCCCCATGCTGATAATGCAGTGAAACAGGGCTGCACACATGGCCACCACCGGTAGTATCTCAATGGGAAACCGTACTTTTTTAACATAATTAACATTGGCGACAATCAACCCTGGTGCGCGGTTAATGACTTCGCTAAAAAGATTCAGCACGATCAGGCCTGCAAACAGCAGCACTGCGAACTGGGTCTTGCTCTGATTCCCGCCCATTCCGCCCCACCGGGCCTTGAAGATCTCGGAAAAGACAAAGGTATAAATTGTCAGCATAAACACCGGGATGATAAAAGACCATGCCACCCCCAATGCTGAGCCTTTGTAACGGCCAATGACCTCCCGGGTAGCCATCTGCAGGATAAGCCCACGGTTTTGCAAAAGACTTTTACCCAGGGCTGAAAGGGAGGTTGGCTCGGGAGAATGGGGGTCGCAGCCCTGGTCCGAGGATTCTGTCATAAGTGATACTCCTTTGCGCATTTTG
>NZ_JBFXHE010000419.1:0-3851 GCF_050177295.1 Desulfobacter sp. | reverse complement strand
AAATGATGCCCCGTTCACAGTTTCAAGCCCCCGCCCCCCCCAGGATAATTCCCAGGGCTGTGCATAATTGATGGGATCAATAAACCAGTCCCCTGCCCTGCCCACGGCATCCCTCAAGGAACTAGGGCCAAGAACGGGAAACATCAGGTAAAATCCGTTGCCAATGCCGTATGATCCAAGGGTCTGACCAAAATCTTCGTCCTGAAGCCTTATGCCCACATACTTCTGGGCGAAATCATTCAATCCGCCAAAACCAAGGGTTATGTTGATGAAAAAGGCGGAGAATTCCATGCCTGCAGCTTCACCCTTGCCCTGGAGCAGGTCATTGACAAAACGGATGGGAAAAAACAGGTTGTTAAAAAAATTTTTAATCCCTTTACGGGCAAAGATGGGAACGACCCGGGCATACCCCTTTGTCAGCGGCTTTAAGCCATACATGTAAAATTTATCGTTAAAGACGAATACAGCACGGTTAAATCCTTCAAGGGGGTCTGCTACCATGGCATGATTGTCCTGATCTGCCTGATCCCCCTGAAAAATATCAGCCTCAAATTCGTCATCCTCTGCCGTATATGCCCGGGTGGCTGCGTCAGCTGCCTGGTCAGAGCCTGGATCAGAACATAGAGAAGAAGCCGTTTGTCCGGTTTGACCGGCTGTATTGCCGGCAACAGCAATGCCTGGGGTCAGTGTCAGTATCATAACAATAAGGACCAGACAAGAAAGGGTCAGATAAGATTTCATAGATATTTCTCCTGCGGTTTTCATCTGTTCATGAATCAGTTTTCATTTTTAAAGATAAATTTTCTGACCAGGGATTCAATATCCAGAACGGATTCGGTATTATCAAACGCATCTTTATCTTCAAGCATGATATCAGATCCGCCCGGAGAAATGGAAATATATTTTTCGCCGATGATGCCTGCGGTTTTTACAGAGGCAATGCTGTCTTCGCTGAGTTGTATCCCCGGGTTGATCCTGAAAGCAACCTTTGCCTCCAGACGCGTTTTGTCCAGCAAGATGTCAGAAACATTGCCGATCTCAACACCGGCCATCTCTATGCTGGCACCGGTTTTCAAACCGCTTACAGAGGTAAAATATGCATACAGTGTATACCCCTTTGGGCTGAACAGCCGGACATTGCCCAGGACAACCGTAAGATATCCCGCACACAAAAGGCCGATAAGAACAAAGACGCCTACATATAATTCCTTATTAATTGATTTCATGAACCTGTCCTTATTTTTTTAACGTATCAGGCCTCTTTTCCTGAGATAAAGGCTTTTACTCTTTCATTATCAGTATGGAAAATGCCATCACTTTTTCCAAAGTAAATAATTTTACCCTGGTCAAGCATGGCCACACGCTGTGATATGGTAAATATCTGCGGGATGCCATGACTGACAATAACAGCGGTAAAGCCGAATTCTTTCTGGTATGTGGAAATCATGGCATGAACACTGTTTCTTCTGACCGGGTCAAGCCCTGACGTGGGCTCGTCAAAAAGCACGGCAACAGGCTCGGTAATCAGGGCCCGGGCAAGGGCCACACGCTTTCTGATCCCTCCGGACAACTGGGCGGGATATTTATTTTCGTGGTTGCTGATCTCCAGCATCTGCATTTTTTCCTTTACCCGCTGCCGGATCTGATCCATGGGCACTTTTCTTTTCTCGGTTAACGGCAGGGCAATGTTTTCCCACACCGTTAAGAAATCAAACAGGGCATTATCCTGAAACATATAGGATATCTGCCTGTAAAACCGGTGTCTTTGCGTCTTGTCCATTTGATTTGTGGGTATACCATTCACGCAGACCTGACCGGAATCCGCCTGCATCAGACCAATAATATGTTTGAGCAAAACAGATTTTCCGGTACCGCTTTTACCGATTACGCACGTCACCATCCCCTTTTCAATGGTTAGATTGACCCCGTCAAGCACAGTGTTGCCGGAAAAACTTTTGTGAATATCTATCAGTTCAATGAAAGGCTCAGCCATGATTAAACCAGAAAAAAGGTGATGATGTAATCGGAGACCAGAATAAGGATACAGGAATTGACAACCGCATGGGTGGTGGCCAAGGACACGCTTTTAGCGCCCTGCCCTGTCTGGGCCCCTGACAGATGGGTAAAAAACCCCTTATAACAGCACATGGTAGAGACAATCACGCCAAATACCAAGGCCTTGACAAACCCGCCGGTGATATCGGCAAGTTCAATGCTCCGGATCACTCTGTCCATATACATATAGCGGTTGACGCCCAGCATCATGACGCCGGACAGAAATCCGCCAAATATGCCTGTAACATCAAAAAGAGCGGTTAAAAGCGGAAAACTGATAATGGACCCTGCCAGGCGCGGAGAAAAGGTAAACCGCACCGGATGGATGTCCATGGTTTCAAGGGCGTCAATCTGTTCTGAAATCCGCATGACACCGATTTCCGCAGCCATGGCTGACCCGGCCCTGGCCGTAATCATGATGGCGGCCAGCACAGGCCCAAGCTCACGGATAAGGCTCATGGCAACGGCTGATCCAAGGGCAGCTTCGGAACCAAAATCCACCAGGGTGTAGTACCCTTGAAGCCCTAAAACCATGCCGGTGAATATGGCGGTTAAAACGATGACAAACATGGATTTTGCACCAATAAACCAGACCTGTTCCATAATCTTGGAAATCTGAACAAAAGGCACAAAATTCTGGCAGATCCCCTGGAGAAAGAAGATTGATATTCGCCCAAGGGATCGGGTTCCGTCAACACAGGCTAAGCCTAATTTTTCAATACGCAGTTTGAACATAGTCCTACTTTATAAGCGTTCTTTTTTCAAAAGACAAGCTGTTTGCGCCTGATGCCCAATACTTGATAAACCTGGTTTGAAATCCATGCCCCCTGATAAAAAGACTTGACACGTATTCTATATATCAATACGTATTGGCATGAGAATATAAAAATTTCCATTCAGGATATTTGCCATGACCCAGAAAATTACTTTGAGCATCCCGGACAGACTGCATGAAAAACTCAATGCATGGAGAAGCGCCTTTAACCTTTCAAAACTGTTTCAGGATGCGTTGAGTGATGCCATTGAAAGAAAAGAGGCCTTTAGCAAAAAGCTTTGTGAAGAGTTTGACATGACCCAGGTTATCAACCGGCTTCAGCAGGAAAAGGCGCAGTGGCTTAAAAATTTCTACAATGCAGGCCGGAACCTGGGCTTTGGCTGGGCCCAGGGAGCCCATTACCAGGATCTGTTATACGTACTGGATTGTGACGATACGTGTGATGCCGGACATGAAATTGTCCGGCACAGCCGTTTTAAAGCATATTTCAAGCACATCTACGATGCCCATGACCTGACCCGCTATGCCCAGCAAGGTGGTGTTGATCATGAAAAAAAATTTCTGGAAGGCTGGTTTGACGGGGTCAACGCATTCTGGAACCAAGTAAGGGAGCACATTTAAGCATGGAAAAACCAGCCACGATACTCGGCATTGATGCCGGATCCGTATCCGTTCATCTTGCCGTTATTGATATGAACGGCAATCTTCTGCATAAAGCATCTGAATACCACCATGGCGATGTCAGGACATGTCTGACAAAAATGCTGGCTCACAAAGCTCTTTCATCCGTGACCCATGCGGCTAAAACCGCATCCACACCAGAAGATGTCAATGCAATGATCAGTGTTGACGAACAGGTAGCAGTAATACGCAGTGCACGTCACATCCATAAGGATTTCAGCGCTATTCTGCATGTGGGCGGGGAAAAATTTTTCCTAAGCCTGTTTGACAGCCACGGCAATTACAGAGGCCAGCGGCATAATTCAGGGTGTGCTGCCGGCACCGGTGCATTCCTCGACCA
>NZ_JBFXHE010000418.1:0-3855 GCF_050177295.1 Desulfobacter sp. | reverse complement strand
TTTCCCTGATTGACGGTACCCGTTCCGTGCGCCAGGTGATCACGGAAAGCGCCTATGATGAGTTTGCCGTATATAAAATTATTTTCTCTGTGATCTCATCAGGCCTTATTGAACAAAAACAAGAGGTCGTTCTGGTCAATGGAAATGAGGGCAATAACCTGTCAGGCATTCTCACGATGTTCAATGATATTTTTAAAGCCATGGAAAAGAATCTGTCAGCAGAAATCGGGGAAAAAGCCATGGAAATTTTTAAGGAGACCCAGTCTGACCTTCCCCCGGATTTTAAAACGATACTGATGGATTACAGGATTGAAAACCAGAAAAATTCCAATCTTCAGGTTGTGGAAACCGCTATAGCCCATCTTGATAAGGTTCCGGACAATCAAAAGGACTTTCTTATTAAAGGATTTGTGGCCTATTGTAGTCTTATTCTTAAAAAAGCCGCTGATATTCTTGGAAAAAACCCCGTAAACAATATTCTGATAGACATTGAAAAAGTGCTGGACTATATCAACAAATACCAGAGCAGTTCCAATGATAAAGACAGAATCGTCACAGATTTAAACGCCTTGATCAGCCAAACCCGGGCAGATTTCAACCTCAGCGCAAAAAATACAAAAAGCAAAAAAAGCCTGTTTTCATTATTTTCCCGATAGCGTTGTTTTATAAAAACATCTGGGTAAGTTACTCAGATCTTTAAAACTTTGTTGTAGGTTATGCCCGGCAGTTGATATGTCAGGTCAGCCCATGGCTATTATTTAGGAATTTGCAACCTTTGACCCACCATAAGCCAGAAAAGAGAGGGCCGCTGTTCTAAAAAGTGCCCGGATTGTTTCTAAAATTTCCTGGCTCACAAAATTGCCTAAAATGGTGACATAATCGGCAATAAACAGCAAGCACACCGTCACAAGAATCAGATTGATTACTTTTCCCACTTTACCACCGGCATATTTGATCCGGGCTTTATTGAATACAAAAATAATGATCAGATAAATAATAAGCGTAAACACGGATATGATCATTTGAGTGGTCATGATATCCACTGGTTATTCTCCTTTGATTTATTTATGTTTTTTCTTTGGATAAAATTGCAAATATCTCTTTTGCCATCCGGTCAGTATCAGGGTTTTGGGCCCCGACTTCGGTGACAACGCCAAGCAAATGTCTGCCAAATGGAAAAATAAAAACCTGTGTATTGTTCCGTCTTAAAAAAGCAGCATACCTGAACCGCTTTGGGCTGATGGATAAATAAATGCTGCCACAGGCAGCAATTGCTTTGGATAGTTTTTTATCTGCGCCGGGTTCCATTTTCGAAGAGAAATTCCGGTCAAGCACATTCCCGTTCCCATCCACAAGAAAAAAGGCATTCACACCTTTTATCCTGCTGATATTTGAAAGGGAACCCTTCATATCTGCCACTCTTTTTTGTGCGTGTACTGCATAAAAAAACGGCAAAAAGGTTCGGGCAAGTTCGGTGTCAGGGCAACAAGCACCAGATACTGTCCCTTTTTTTCTCTGGCCACAAAAAAATACTTGTCTGATATCAAAACGGTCATGGACCCGATATCGGGCATGGCCGCCAGTCCTTGTTCCAAACTTTGGGCCAGACGCGATCCAAGACTGTGAATATCTTCCGGCAAAAGCAGATCAGGCATCCGGCAGATGGTAATCCCTTTGCTTATATCATAGATAAAGCCCCCCATCATCTGCGGGTACCGGTCAAGGACCTGAAACAAATAATCAACCCTATTCTCCTGTTGTTTTTTTTGCTGCAGCAAAGGCAGAAGATAATCATTATGATATCCGCATGCATGGCAGATGAAAACTGCCCGGCCCTTGACAATATGTGCCGGACAAACCTGGTTTCTATCACCGCAGTCCTCACAGAATACGATCATTCTATTCCTTGAAGGCTATTGAATAAAGCCTTTAACCGGGCAAAAATCCCTTTTTTCTTTTGTTCCCCATCCTTTTCCTGGGTTTGATCGGGTTCTGCAGTTGCCATGCCGTTCAACCCGTCATCGAATTCGGAATCGTTCATGCCGTTTTCCCCGGTATCAGGCACTGCCTGCCGGTGAATAAACCGGGCCATGGAGGAGACAAGATCAAGAAGCCTGACCTTGTCGGAATCCGGGGCCCAAATATCATTTAAGCTTGCAATCTTTTCCTGAACCTGTTCAAACACGTCCAAACGACTCAATGTGTCAGGGTCGAAAAGCAATTTTTGAAGGTCATCCAGATTCGGGTCCGGTTCCTGATCGGTCATATTCCCATCCGTATCATCTTCGAGAGAGATCTCTTGAACCGCGTCATCATCACCCGGCTGTTCTTCCGGATGAATTTCATCCTCTTGGCTATCGGGAACAGGCGCAATCTGCCCCGAAGAATCGGCTGGTTCCTCTAAAAGATCAATGCCCGCGGAGTCGATACCGGGATCATTACCATCAGAAAAATCAACCGGTTCCGCTGAAAGATTACTTTCACCCCCCAAATTTTCAGCATGGTCCAAGGATTGGGAATCCGGCGGATCCTGAACTTCCATGACGCGGTCATCTGAGGTACTAAGGTTGAAAAAGGCATCAAGCCTGCTTTCAATCTCTGGAATAGGTGTATTACCCATTCTTTGGGGCGTGACCTGCTGAACTCCGGCTTTTTTCTCTGCCGCACCTATTACACCGGGGATGCTTGCGGCATTTTCCTGATCCGGACCATGTATACTTGAAAGATGAATGGCATCAAGCAGTTCATCCGCCGCTGATTCCTTCATGGAAAACAAATCCCCCATAACATCCCGTTGGGGCGGCAAGGAATCCTTCTCCGTTGACGGAGTGCCTTTTCTTGCACCAAGAGCCGATGCCGGGTCTGTCATCGGGTCATCCAGGGTAAAGAACGGGCTGTCTTCCTGGTCAGATGCTTGTTCATTGATATGGGATAAAGCGGGTGCAAAACCGTCATCCTCACGGTGCTCCGCAATATTGCCCGGGGCAGCCGGTTGCACTTGGCCGGGATGTTGAATTGTCCGGACTGCTGAGGGGGTATGATCTTCCGCGCTTGGACCAGGGGTTAAACCGGCATCAATCTTGCGTTTAAATGCCTTGTACGCCTGGATACTTTCCTGCACCAGCTCTTTTTTCTTATCGGGTGGCATACTGGGATGGCCCAGCAACAATTCGTACTGATGGAATACCCGGCGCAGCAGGGAAACCGAATCCTGGTGGGCATTGGCTTGGTGCTGGGCAATGTGGGCACCAATCTCATGCATGATACGCAGAAAGGTATGATGCATTTTATCGGATTTAAGCCGTTTTTCAAGCCGGATGAGGACACGGTCAAACCCCTCCATGGTGATATTTGAAATCTCCCAGTCCACTGAAAGAATGACGGCTTTGAGTTCTTCCATCTCAGAATCAAGGATAAGTTTTCCAGATTCAATGGCAGATTTAACGAACTTAAATGTATCCTTACTTCTCGATAATAGCTGTACCTGCTCTTCAACAGATGATGAGATTAAAAGGCTTTTCAAATTATCCGCCAGGGTCCCAAGGGCAGGGAGCGTTTCGGGATGTGCCTTATCCTTTCGCGCATCAAGATATTTTATCAAAGAGTGCATCATTTTAATAACGAACAGGGCTTCTTGTTTTCCGACACAATCAGTTTCCAGGGAGTTAAGACGGTCTGCAAGTACTTTTACATCAGCAGTCTCAACCCCGTTTGTCATGTGTTCGATGTTTTTCTGTATCTGATCAACAAAATCCAATATCCTTCTCCTTAAAATATCTGGTCCTGGATAGACACCAGGGTAGTGGATATAATTTTTTTCAAGGTAGGTATTACATTACCCCCGTTCGATGCACT
>NZ_JBFXHE010000417.1:0-3868 GCF_050177295.1 Desulfobacter sp. | reverse complement strand
GCTGCGGGCCGGGGCGTATCACTATTCCACCCTGCCTATCAGCAACGAGGAGCTCAAACTGCTCATGGGATCAGCCATTCAGGCCAAACCCCGATTGGGCCCTAATATGCTTTTAAAGTCCGAGGCGGAGAAAACCACCTTTGAAAGCATGGTCGGCAGATCCTCGGTGATGCAGAAGACCTACCGGCAGATCCGCCAGGCCGCAGCCACAGATATTCCCGTCTTGATTTCAGGCGAAACCGGTACGGGCAAAGAGCTGGTGGCCCAGGCAATTCATGAACTGAGCACCAGGGCCCAGGCCCCTTGCATTCCGGTCCATATTGCTTCCCTTCCCCAGGATCTGGTGGCCAGCGAGTTGTTCGGACATGTGGCCGGGGCCTTTACCGGGGCCTCCAGGCTGAGAAAAGGGTGTTTTGAACAAGCAGAGGGGGGAACCGTATTTCTGGACGAGATCGGTACCATTGATCAGAAGATGCAAGTCAGCCTGCTCAGGCTTTTAGAGACCAGTGAATTTTCCAGGATCGGCAGCCAGAAGAGCCGGAAAGCCGATGCCCGGGTGATTGCCGCCACCAATGCAAACCTTGAAGATGAGGTCCGGCTGGGCAACTTCAGAGAGGACCTGTATTACAGACTGGATGTCCTGAGCATTGAAATGCCGCCTTTGCGGGAGCGCAACGGCGACATACCCCTGCTGGTGAGCCACTTTATCAAACAGGCCTGCGACGATTTTAAAAAAAATATCCGGGGCATGTCTTCGGATTTCATCAACTGCGTTGAAGCTTATCCCTGGCCGGGCAACGTCAGGGAACTGAAAAACGCCATCCAGAGTGCAGTTATCTCTGCCACAGAAGATGTGCTCAGGACCGGTAATCTGCCTGGTCGGGTCAGCCAGAACCAGGACCGGGAGACCCGAATGATCGTCCGTGTGGGTATGACGCTGGCACAGGTAGAAAAAGAATTGATTATCCGAACTCTGGACCACACCGGGGGAAACCGGTCCCGGACCAGCGAAATCTTGGGTATTTCTCGGCGGTCTTTGTATAATAAAATGGACCGTTACAGGCTGAGCATGAAATTTCCAAAGACATAACACTGCAATTTATCCATCAGGAGACAATTTTATGAAAGCAATGATAACAGGTGGAACCGGATTTGTAGGAACACATTTGACCAAGGCCTTGCTTGATTCAGGTTGGGATGTGACCATCACCGGGCGTTCTCAAAACAGCATCTATTCAGGTGAAAAAGGGTTTACTCAGCTTGTTTGTGATACCACGGTTAAAGGAGACTGGCAGTCTGAAGTTTCCCATATGGATGTGATTATCAATCTTGCCGGGAAAAACATCTTCACTCTTTGGAATAAAGAGAAGAAAAAGGATATTTTAGACAGCCGGATTCTTACAACCCAAAATCTTATTGAAGGCATGAAAGATGGGGCCGTTAAAGTGTTTTTAAGCACTTCGGCCTCGGGATATTACGGTGACCGGGGCAACGAGATTCTCACGGAATCAACGTCTAAGGGTAAGGGCTTTTTATCCGATGTCTGTGAAGCCTGGGAAACTGAAGCGTTAAAGGCCCAGCAGTTTGATGTGCGCACCGTACTTATGCGTTTCGGCATGATTCTCGGAAAAGACGGCGGGGCTTTTAAAAAGATGAAAACGCCGTTCAGACTTGGATTGGGCGGAAATCTGGGCAGCGGTCAGCACTGGATGGCCTGGATGCATATTCACGATCTTGTTGAGGCGGTCCTCTTTTTGATCAATCATGATAAGGCATCGGGAATCGTTAACTTCTCTGCGCCCCATGCCGTCCGAAACAAGAATTTCACCAAAGCTGTTTCACGGGTCTTGGGGCGTCCGGCATTTTTTCATGTGCCGGGATTCATACTTCGTCTGATCATGGGTGAACTGGGGGATGTTCTGTTGGGCAGTCAACGCATGGCGGCCAGTGAACTCGAGCGGTTGGGGTTTAAGTTTACCTATGCGGATATTGATTCGGCGATGGGTGATCTTGTTCGATAATAGGAGGCTGCAACGTGATTTACAACGGAATTCATCATCTTGCTCTGATCACCGATGACATGGATAAAACCATTCGTTTCTGGAGAGATCTTCTGGAAATGAAGATGCTGGCAGCCACAGGTGACGGCCGGAACAGGCAGTATTATTTTGAAATTTGCGAAAACGCTATCGTGTCCTTTTTTGAATGGCCCGAAGCCGTGAATCCCGATGAGAAGCTTCATGGCGAGCCGACAAAAAAGCCTCGGGCTTTTGATCATGTGGCCATCGGTGTGGAGAACGATGAGGAGCTGAAAGAAATGAAAACCCTGCTGGAATCTGCGGGGTTCTGGGTCTCTCCTGTGGTGGACCACGGGTTTATTCATTCCATCTATTCCTTTGACCCGAACAACATACCCATTGAATTTACCACGGAGGTCAAAGGACATAGCCTAAGGGAGAGTCCTCGTATGAGTGACCGCAATATCAGTGACATCGCCCGGGAAGGTCATGGGCCGCAACCTGGTAAAAGGCCGGCCCCCAACCCCGGAAGGCCCAAAAGAGGGCAGCCCACAGGTTAGCCCCCTCTTTATGGTATATTTTAACTCACCTTGATCACATTGCGACCGACTCGTTGGGGGACGGGTATGGTATGCGGGAGATCTGTTGTTCCAGGGCTTTTGGGCAGGCCGTTTAATCTTTGAAAACCAGTTTCCCACCAATGTGGCCGGCCACACCGGCCGCAGCAAGCATCAAAAGATTGATCACGACAAATACCCAGGCCCAGGATGATTCCAGTACACCGGGATTAACCAGGTACCAGATGATTGAGGCCATGCAGCAGATTGCAGTTACGGTGGCCGCACCGATTTTTAGTTTAAAAATGGTTGTCTGCGCCTGGTTATATTTTTTCTTCCATTCCAGGACACCTGTTAATACAACCACAGGCAGAGCAATGAGTACAAACACCTGGTTGATAAACCCGGCCTTTGCCAGTAAAGGCGATCCAAAAATCCAGGAGAGGATAAACAGGGCAGCGGCCACAGGAATGACCCCGTTGGGTATATGAACCGTCACCGGATGAGCATGGTGTTTGAGCATCAGCTCAGCCGTTTTTTTCATGTAAACCATCGCACGGCCCTCTGTTTTTAAGGGTGATGCATTGGGTGTTTCTGTATTGTTTGCGGCCTTTTTTTCCGGGGCTACTGTTTTTTTCTCATCAGTTGCCGGTGTCTCAGCCTCTGGTGTTTCTGCCGCTGTATCATCTTCAAGAGGTACAAACTTGCTTCCGGAAACACCGCACACCGGACATTTTTCAGGGGGTTCGTCTCCTGTATGAATGTATTTGCATACAGGACATTGCCATTTTTTCATAGATTCGATCCTTTATATTATTTATTCAGGACATCATTACGTTTCAGCATACCTGTATTGCAATTTCTCATATTCCATGCCGGTATAGCAAGCTTAAATTGATGTACAAATTGGGTTCGACCGGATTTTTGCAAGCTAACTTCAGACTATGAAAACACAATGTGTTGATTTGAATTTTAAAAATGATCGAACCGAAAATTTAAATGGAAACCTTTGCGAATCATTTTGAATAGTGGTAACTCCCCCCCCCAATGTCATAAAGTTAAGGCTCTCCGATATTTTCCGTGGTTGTAATTTGAGTTTAGTTCGGCCATGATCCGCCGTCAAAAAAATAAAAAACCCCGTTGAACTTGATGAATCAAGCAGATAGTCAATGTCATAAAGTTAACGGCAAGGCTTATTATTCATGGAATGCTCTCGCTTGTTGATCTTATGTTTTCTTTTGAATTTACGCCCGGGCCTAATGGGTTCTGTTGCCGCGATGAAAAGAGCATGAA
>NZ_JBFXHE010000416.1:0-3890 GCF_050177295.1 Desulfobacter sp. | reverse complement strand
GCAGCCGAACTGAAAAAAGCCGCAGGTCTGAAAAAAATCGAAATCTCTTCCCAGGTTAAAGGCGACCTGATCATGCTGGGTATCGGCGGTTTTTCTCCGCTGAACGGCTTCATGACCAAAGCCGACTGGAAAAGCGTTTGCGAAGACTTCCTGCTGGCCAACGGCACTTTCTGGCCGGTTCCCGTTATGCTCGACGCTGCTGCTGCTGATGCTGCAGCAATCAATGTTGGCGACGAAATCACCCTGGAAAGAAGCGGTGAGATCTATGCCACCATGAAGATCGAAGAAAAGTTCGAAATGAGCGAAGACGAGAAAAAATGGGAATGTGAGAAAGTATATAAAGGCCATGGCGAAGAGTCTGCTGACGATGTATTCTGGAAAATCGCTATGAAAGATCATCCCGGCGTTCAGATGGTTATGGCCAGAAAAGAGTTCTGCCTGGCAGGTCCCGTAAAAGTTCTTTCCGAAGGCGAATTCCCCGAAAAATTCAAAGGCGTTTACCTGACCCCGAAAGAAACCCGCGCTATCATGGATGAAAAAGGCTGGGCCAACGTTGCCTCCATGCAGCTGAGAAACCCCATGCACAGATCCCATGAGCATCTGTGCAAGATCGCCCTTGACGTATGTGACGGCGTTCTGATTCACTCCCTGATCGGTAACCTGAAACCCGGCGACATCCCTGCAGACGTACGTATCAAATGCATCGACACCCTGATCAAGGGTTACTTTGTACCGGAACACGTTGTTAATGCCGGTTACCCCCTTGACATGAGATATGCCGGTCCCCGTGAAGCCCTGCTCCATGCCACCTTCCGCCAGAACTACGGCGTTAACAAGATGATCATCGGCCGTGACCATGCCGGCGTTGGCGACTTCTACACCCTGTTCGAAGCCCAGGAGATCTTTGACCGTATCCCCACTCCGGCAGATCCTGGCAAAGCCCTGTTGTGCGAACCCTTGAAGATTGACTGGACCTTCTACTGCCACAAATGCGACGGCATGGCTTCCATGAGAACCTGCCCCCATGGCAAAGACGACCGCGTTATCCTCTCCGGCACCAAACTGCGTCACGCCCTGTCCAACAACCAGCCCGTTGTTGATCACTTTGGCCGTGAAGAAGTTCTGGTTATCCTCAGAGAATACTATGCCAGCCTGACTGAGAAGGTTGAGGTAAAACTGCAGAGCCATGCAGAAGGCACCAAGATGTAAACACGTGATGTAAAATTAAAGCGGCCTTTTCCTGTTTGATTATAGGAAAAGGCTGCTTTTATTGTAAAGTTTAAGCTAGGTTCAGATTAAAACCACTACAGAAACAATAAAATGCTCATTTAAGGGAAATACGGCAGTTGGGGCCCGTCACCAGCAGATTGTTGGTAACCGTGGACTGGATATACTCCATCTTGCTTCCCAGAAGAATTTCCTTAATCACACCATGTCCATAGGCCCCAAGAACGATGAGTGAGTCGTGGGGTATCTCATACAGCATCCGGTCAAATCCGGAAGATTCATAGAAACACCATTCATTGACATACTGGTCCATAAGACCCTCAAGTTCCGATCCCCTGATTATGTCCCGGTAAACATCTTCGCTGTCATTTTCAAGCACCGTATAGATTTTTAAAGGAAATCCCGAGGCAATGGCAATTTTCAGCCCCAGGATGAGGGCGCTCATGGAATTGGATGAACCGCCGAAAAAAATGGATATACTTTTCCATGCCTTGAACACAGGGCTTGCAATTAGAATGGGAAAGGTGGCCTGTTTAATCATCCGCCGAACCTTGGGCCCTAGATGGCCCAGTCCTATTTTGGATGACAGATCGCTGATTGAACGCGGAGAGCACATATAATCGAATTGGCTGGATATATCCGGCAGGGTGGACGCTGTAAAATTTTTGGGTTCGTAAAACCTTGGCGGAATTCCGGCCTCATCAAAAAGCGCAATGACATGTTCGTGGGCAGTCTCCGGAAAGGCTAAAAATGAGTTGTCCAGGTTCACCTGCACCACATCATTGGAAAAATACATTAAGAACTTATCGGTTTTAGGGATATACACAACAGGATAGGCATTAATGGTTTTACAAAAATACAGGGACTGCAAAAAGGTTTCCCTGCCAAAGGGGGTATTCCTGAAAATATGAAGCAGTTTATAATTCATTTCAAGTCTCCTTGGGCCCATGAACAGGGAGGGCATTGTGGGATCATTGTATATTGGTCTGCATGATCAGTTCCCTGCGGTACAGATCAAGTATCCGTGCTTTGGAAATCATCCCGGAAAATCTATGGTGATCCACCACCGGGATGTGATCAATATTAAAGGTCTCCATGAATTCCAGTACATCATGGAGATCATCGTCAAAGGATGCTGTCACCATATCCGTGTCCATGATCTGGTTAAGAAAGATCATGTCATAAAAGGCTGGATCCAGGGCATATTTCCTGATATTTGAAACACGAATCATCCCCAGGTAGTCGCCGGTCTTATCTGATATCACCGGGTAATGGTTGCGGTCTGAGTTGCGGATCTGATTGATAAAATCCCTGAAAATCATATTTTCCGATACAGTGGTGTATTTGGTGTCTATGATTTCGTTTAAGCTTAGATCCGACAAAATTTTTGCATCTGTTCCGGGCCGCATGAATTCGCCGCGTTCAATAAGGTCTTTGAAATAAAAAGAAGAAGGTTCAATAATATGGCTTAAGGTTGACGAAATGGAAGAAACCAGCAGCAAAAGCAAAATGGCCTCGTAGCCGCCTGTAATTTCTGCAATCAGAAAAATACTGCTCAAGGGGGCCTGCATAACCCCGGACATGATACCGGCCATGCCTAAAAGGGCATAGGCGCCTTCCGAGGCCACTGCGGCATTGGGGAAAACAAAGATCATGGCCTTGTAAAATACCACCCCGGTAAGGCTGCCGATGAGCAGGCAGGGCGCAAAGATGCCACCGGAGCCTCCCCAGCCAAGGGTTATGGCTGTGGCAAATATTTTTAGAAAAATACCGATGAATATGAGCCAGAAAGCCATGGGAAAAGTGCCGTCTACCATCTCCATGATGGGATGATACCCCTCGCCCAGCACCATGGGCATGAAAATTCCCATGGAACCCACTGTGCAGCCGCCGATCATTGCCCGAAGCCAGGGAGAGACAGGTGTTCGTTTGGCTAAGGCACCAACTTTTCTGAGCATCCGTGTAAAGATCACGGATATCATGGCGGTGAACAGGGCAAGCCCGATGCTGCCCAGGATATCACCTGTAAAAATACTGAAGGTGTGATGTTGGAAAAGCTCCTTTTTAGGGATGATGGCTTCGCTGATCTGGGCGCCAGCTACAGCAGCAATGGTAATGGGAATGATATTGACAAATTTCCATTCCCCAAGAATAATTTCAACGGAAAAAATAAGACCAGCCACAGGAGCGTGGAAAATGGAAGCAATGGCACCTGCCGTACCGCAGCCTACCAATGTCATGCGCTGCCTGTCATTCAGGCCTAAAAATTTAGCGATATTGGAGCCTATGGCAGACCCGCTCATGACAACCGGGGCTTCAGGACCTGCGGATCCGCCGCTGGCAATGGTTAAAAAGCTGGATATAAGCCTGGAAACGGTGGAGCGAAGCCGTAAGAGCCCCCCTCGTCTGGATACGGCATATATGACTTCCGGCACACCATGGCCTGCACCTTCCCGCATAACCTTGTCAAGAAATAAAAATGAGAGCAAAGCGCCGACTCCGGGCAGAATAAAGGCCCAGGCATACTGGCGGTACGGTTGAAAAAATTCAAGCACCGCTGCCAGGGAAAGCCTTAATGCCACGGCTGCAAGTCCTGCAAAAACACCGACAACTGCACCGGCAGTCATCAGCACAAGCCGGTCATCGAATAGAAATAACTTGGC
>NZ_JBFXHE010000415.1:0-3902 GCF_050177295.1 Desulfobacter sp. | reverse complement strand
AGTTGTCAGATTTTTTCAAAAAGGACAATGTGATGACCATTCAGCGAAATATCGGCGTTATTTGTATATTGCTTATGGCTTGCGCCATTTTTCCGGCAGTATATGGCCAGGCACATGCGAGATCTTCGGTTTACGTTCCCGATGCCCTTGCCCCCTGGAAAGAATGGGTGCTGCAGGGAAAAGAACAGCAGTTGTCATGCATTCCCATGTACAACAATGCCGGACAGATCCTTTGCGCCTGGCCGGGAGAGTTAAACATGAATCTGACAGACAGCTGGGGTGCATTCAAACAGTCATGGCAGGTGTATGCCCAGACCCGGGTGGATTTGCCGGGTTCCGACCGAAACTGGCCCGTGCAGGTTCTTGCCGACGGTAAGCCTGCTGTGGTTCTGGACCAGGATAATACCCCGGGCCTGATACTTTCCCCGGGCCGTCATACAATCAGCGGACAATTTTACTGGCGAACCATGCCCGAAAGACTGAATATCCCGTCATCAAGCGGACTGGTGAGTCTAAGCGTTAATCATCAGCCCGTAACGTTTCCGGATCTGGACGATGAGGGCCGGTTGTGGCTAAAGCAGAGAAACCGTGAACAACGGGTGGAAGACCGGTTAAAAGTTGAATGTTTCCGGCTCATCGAGGATGACATTCCGGCCCGGATGTCGGTTGCGCTTACCCTGGAAGTGTCGGGCCAGGCCCGGCAGATGGTGTTGGGGCCTGTATACCAAAGTGACAGGTTCATCCCGGTATCCTTTAAAAGCCCGCTGCCTGCCCGTCTGGAATCCGACGGCCGGATCACCATTCAGGTTCGGCCCGGACGCTATAACATTGATCTTAATCTGCGCCATGCCGGGCCTTTGGAGAACGTCCGGTTCATCCGTCCGGACCAGGCATTCTGGCCGGATCACGAGATCTGGGCCTTCAGTGCCAGGACCGACCTGAGACAGGTGCAGATTTCAGGGGCTGAACCCGTGGACCCCAAACAAACGCCCATGCCGTCACGATGGCAATCCTTTCCGGCGTACCTGATGGCGCCTGCCACCACACTGGTCTTTAAGCAGATCAAGCGGGGAGATCCCGAGCCCGCACCGGATCAGCTCTCCTTGGATCGAACCCTGTGGCTGCGTTTTGACGGTACCGGCTATTTTATCCAGGATAAAATCACGGGCAAAAAGAACACCAACTGGCGCCTGGAAATGAATCCGGCCATCCATCCGGGCCAGGTTCTTGTGGATGGTAAAGAGCAGTTGATCACCAAAAGAGACGATAGCGACAAGGCCGGTATTGAGCTAAGAAACGGCGAAATTAATATTGTGGCCGATGCCACCTTTGAAAACGGGATTGCCGATGTTCCGGCAACGGGCTGGGACCATGATTTCAATGACGTAAACGGCACGCTTAACCTGCCTGCGGGCTGGACCCTTATCAATGCCCGGGGCGTAGACCGCATCCCCGGCACCTGGGTGGGCAGATGGACCCTGCTGGATTTTTTTGCGCTCCTGATTTTTACCATTGCCCTGTCCCGGGTCTACTCAAAACCTTTAGCCATTCTTGCCTTTGTCACCCTGGTGCTGATCTTCCATGAACATCAGGCGCCCAAGTATATCTGGCTGGTGCTTTTGGTGGGATTTGCCTTGCTCAAACATCTGCCCGGGGGCAGGATGCGCGCCTTTGTCAAGCTTTGTCAGGGTACGGCGCTGATCTGTTTTGCCGCCATTGTGATTCCCTTTGCCATCCAGACCCTTCGCATCGGCATATACCCGGAACTGGCCAGGACATGGACCGATACATCAAATGCCGTAATCCGATCAGAATCCCGGGATCAGGTGATGATGATGGAAGAGGGAGGCCCGAAGCAGTCCGTGGCAAAAGCGGAACGGCAGGGGGCGGATCGAAATAAGCTGATGCGTATGGAGAGCATCGCCCCGGCCAGTGCGCCTCAGCCTGCCGGAAAGTCGGCTCAAGTTATGCAGCAAGTTATGCAGTATGACCCCAAAGCCCGAACCCAGACAGGCCCGGGCATGCCTTTGTGGCCGGCGTATGAAACCATCGGTTTTTCCTGGTCCGGTCCTGTGAATAAAGACCAGTCCATAGGGTTCTTTCTGATCGGGCCAACAGTCAACCTGGTCCTGGCCTTTTTGCGGGTCGCCCTTGTGGTGCTTTTAGGTGCGGGCATGCTCGGTATCGGCAAAGGCGGCATTAAAAAGGCCGGTGCAACCGGTATCAAGCAGATGCTTCCTGCGTTGTCCGCACTTGTTCTGTGTCTTTGGCCCCTATTGTCGCATGCAGCACAATTTCCGTCAAAGGAGATGCTGGAAGAACTGGAAAAACGGCTGCTCGAAACGGACCAATGCTTCAACTCCTGTGCAAATTTGCCCCAGGCGTCCATTGACCTGAAAAAGGATGTGATGACGGTCAGCGTGGCGGTTCATGCCGCCATTGACACGGCAATTCCCCTTCCCGGGGATGCCGGCCAGTGGCTGCCGTCACAGGTAACCGTGGACGGCCTGACCGCTGCGGGCATCTTCAAGAAAGAGGGGCAATTCTGGGTGATGGTCCCCAAGGGCCGCCACAAAATAGACCTTGACGGTGCCATACGTCAGCAGAGCGGTTTCCAGCTTTTTTTCCCTTTAAAACCCCGGCACCTGGATATTGTCATGGACGGCTGGACAGTGGAAGGCAGTCATCCCGACGGCAGCTTTGATGCCCAGCTTCAGTTTAAACGAAAAGCCCGGGCAGACGGTAAAAATCAGCAGGTGCTTGAAACAGGTGTTCTGCCTGCATTTGCCAGGATTGAACGGACCCTGCTGCTCGGACTTGTCTGGAAAGTAAATACCCAGGTAATCCGTGAAGGAGAAGCAGGTTCCGGCATGGTCCTTGACATCCCGTTGCTTCCCGGCGAATCCATCACCACCGAAGGCATCCGGGTAGAGGGGAATACGGCAAAGGTCAACTTTGGTTCCGGACAGAAAACATTGACCTGGGAATCTTTTCTGGCCCCTGCGGATAAAATAGAGTTAAAACATGCCAATACCCGTGACTGGACCGAAATATGGAAGGTGGATATCAGCCCTGTTTTTCATATGGAATACCAGGGAACCCCTGTGATTTTTCATAAAACCGGCACCCGCTGGTATCCCACCTGGCACCCCTGGCCCGGGGAGAGCCTGACACTGACCGTGACCCGGCCCCAGGGCATTGAGGGACAGACCATGACCATTGAAAAAAGTCTGCTGACCTTTTCGCCGGGCAGGGCAGCGGCCACGGCTCAGCTGGATCTTACCATCAACAGCAGCCAGGGAGGGCGCCATACTATTTCTCTGCCCAAAGACGCCAGGCTGCAGGAGGTGAAAATTGAAGGCAGGATACGACCCATCCGGCAGGATCAGAACCAGGTAACCCTACCCATTGTCCCGGGACACCAGGAAATTGTACTCCAATGGGTGTCAGCCGGGGGTATTACCCCCTTCTATAAAACACCGGTTGTGAACCTGGGGATGGAGAGTGCCAACGCCTGTGTAGATATCACGCCCGGTAGCAGCCGGTGGCCCCTGTTTCTGGGCGGGGAACCCGCGTTGGGTCCGGCCGTACTCTTCTGGTCCGAACTGATCGTGATCCTGATCATTGCCTTTATCCTCTCAAAAACCGGGCGGACGCCGTTGAGCCTGTTGCAGTGGTTTTTACTGTTCATCGGCATCACCATGAACCATCCGGCACCCGCGATCATTGTGGCAGGCTGGCTGATTGCACTCGATTTTCGGTCCAAAGCCGATCGGTTCACCGGCATGAAGTTCAACCTGATCCAGCTGGGCATTGTGGCACTGACCCTGGCGTCGGGTGCATGTCTGGTTTTCAGCATATCCAACGGACTTTTAGGGCATCCGGATATGAACATCCGGGGC
>NZ_JBFXHE010000414.1:0-3904 GCF_050177295.1 Desulfobacter sp. | reverse complement strand
CCGGAATCATGGCGACCCCCTGACCGTGGGTATATTGAAGATGCGTGTTAATCCAATTTTGAGCGACTTCGGGTAGCTTTGAATTATTTATCTCTCTGGCGCCAAGATAGACCTGCCGATATTCACCGTTTACCCAATAGCGGTCAACATCAATACTTGGAAATGAATAATATGTCCGTATACCTTGAAGTTCCTCGAATACACTGCCAAGAATATCTCTATCCCAGACGGGAACATTACGCAACCGACGCAGGGTATCCGGATCATCGGCATCGAAAGAGGCAGCCGAATTCATTTCAAAATCCCTGGTTTCCACCTTGTCCAGCCCGTAGGCCGCAAGTGTAGAGTCAACATTTGCCTTAATGTAGTCCCTATCCCGAACCATTTGGTTTGGCAACACGATATATTTTCGAACGGTATCTCGAAATGTATCAACATCTTTTCCTAAGAATGCAATAACGGAAATCAAAAAAAAGATAATGGGCATTTTCCACCCCACGCACCTGTGAATTTTGAGTACCAGGAAAATACCCGTTAACATCAGGGACAGCACTGTAACCCATATAAAGGGAAGTATAACAGTCATCTCTACAAAGCCGGGACCTTTGAAAATAGGAAGATTGGCTGTTTCATACAACAGATCGTAACGCTCCAACATAAAGCCCCAGCATAAAACCGCAAAAATAGATATCACCAGAATACTGGTGTGCCAATGTGCTTTATGTGATCGTATACGGTGTTCTATGGGTGTTGCCGCCCTCTCGTACCAGTAAATAAACAGAACACCTGCGAGCATCAGTGCAACGACTATAAGAACTTCTTTTTGGAGCAAATGATAGATCGGAAGAGAAAAAAGGTAAAAACTGATGTCCCTGCCGAACAGAGGATCCAACACACCACTACGACTGCCGAAGAGAAACAGCAGTGACTTTTCCCAATTTCTGAAAATCGGTATGGCAACTATCAAAGCCATCACAAAAGAAAGAAGAATATACATGTCTCGCAAGGCATGGTTGAGATACTTTAACCATTTTTTTTCTTTGTAACCCTCGGGTTTGTCTTCAAATCCAATAATATGGGAAGCAACCCTGAAGTTGACATAGAAGATTGCAAAAAACAGGATCGTGAAAAATATAAGTATAAGGTATGGATAAAGTAGCCTCAGAAGATAATATGATGTCATTCCTTGGCCTTGAAACCACCACAAGTCCACAAAAAAATCTATGAATATAAATTTAACAGCAGCGATAAGGATAGCAAGTATCCCAAGCAAGCCAATTATGAATGCCATCCACTTTTTTATTTTAAGCATTTTTGTTTTAGTCATTTTTTTCCCATTTCATTTTTAAATTACATAGATTCAAATTATAGGAACTTCTTTTTTCACAATAAAAGAATGAATGAAAACATAAGAAATTATGAAAGAAGATCAATGTCTGACGAACCCCCTTTATGAATATAACCTTCACTTTTAGGAATCCTCTAATTCGATGATCAAGTTTAATCGTTTACATATTTTTTTGTATCATCTTATCTGCTTCTTTTCAACTATCTGTCCGGATATTTGCTTTTGATGCCTTGTTACCCTAGCCTATAAAGTGATAATATGACTGACAACAAATTTGAAGGGTTGCCAATGATGAAACTAAAAACAATATGCATCTTGTCTGCAATTATCTGTGTTTCCATCTCAGCTACTTGCCATGCCGGTGCCACAATGGTAAATGGGACTGAATTTTCAAACTCGGTTGAAGTCCGGGGAACTCGCCTGCAATTATCCGGTGCGGCACTGCTCAAATACATGTTTTTAATAGAGGCATATACCGGCGCACTGTACCTGCCGGAGAAAACGGATGGACCTAATGCGCTGGATGATATATCCAAGCACCTGGTTTTAGAATATCGGGTGGCGCTCTCTTCAGATGATTTTGCCAAAGCAACCATGGAAAAGATTAAGGGGTCTGTCAGCAAAGAAGCTTTTGAACGCCTTTTGCCAAAAATCAAGGCATTGAACCGACTATACAAAGATGTTCAGCCCAAAGACCGGTATGCGTTGACTTATCTGCCGGGAGTTGGAACCCAGTTGACGCTTAATGCCGAGCCACTCGGAACAATAGAAGGATCGGAATTTGCCAGAGCGGTATTTGCTATCTGGATCGGTGAAAATCCAATTGATAAAACATTTAGAGACCGGCTTCTGGGGAAATCAAAATGATCCGCAGACAAAGAGAAATCGACACGCCCCACATATCATGGCCGGATAAGCTGGCTTATTCATTGCCGGCTCTGTCCCTGGCAATTATAGGCATCCCCGTGTATGTGTTCCTGCCTAAATTTTATACTGATACCATCGGGTTGAGTATGTCCACCATTGGCATTTTGCTGATGGCTGTCCGGTTATTCGATGCAGTGACTGACCCCGTTATCGGTTATTTATCTGACAGGAGCGCGGGCCGTTTCGGGAGACGCAAACCCTATATTGCATCGGGATCTGTGGGTCTGGCAATTTCGATCATCTTTCTGTTCAAGCCACCGGTTTTGTCCGGGGCAATGATCAATATCTATTTTGGTTTCTGGTTGTTTGCCCTGTTTTTTTTCTGGACACTGGTGGCCATCCCCTATGAATCTCTTGGTCCGGAGATGACCGGGGATTACCATGAAAGAACCGCTCTTTTTTCCATGCGCGACGGGTTTTTAATCATTGGAACACTTCTGGCGGCAGGGTTTCCCATGTTAATTGATGGAATAATGAATATAATGGGAAAGGTGGCCACCCAAAGGGAACTATTCTCCTTCATGGCCTTCATATTTGCGCCATTGATTGTCATCTTCTCTTTTTACTGCATCTACCGAATCAAGGAAAAATATCAACAGACCGGCAGTGACGATCTGGTCAAAGGATTTTCAGCGGTACTTAAAAACCGTCCATTTTTAATCCTGATATCCGGATACACCATCAGCGCTGTTGGCAGTAACCTGCCGGCAACGCTGATCCTGTACTATGTGGAGTATGTTCTCAAAGCCCAGAGAGCAGAAGGCTTTTTACTGATCTATTTCTTAACCGGTATTGTGTTCTTGCCACTCTGGATTGTTGTTTCCCGCAAAGTCGGTAAAAAAAGGGCCTGGATCATTTCAATGCTTATCAATACCGGTGCGTTCAGTGGTGTATTTTTTCTGGGGCCGGGCGATGCAGTGATATATGGGGTACTGGTATTTTTCTCCGGTATCGGATTTGGTGCCGGGCTTGCACTGCCGTCTTCCATCCAGGCGGATGTAATTGATTATGATCAGGTCTTAACCGGACAGCGGCGGGAAGGCCGCTATATCGGGCTGTGGTCTATTGCGAAAAAATTATCGGCCGCCTTAGGCGTCGGTATTGGACTGGTGCTGCTGGCGAAGGCCGGTTATCAACCCAACGCGGAACAGCCCGGGTCTGCGGTTTTTATGTTGAGAGTGCTTTATGCGCTAGTACCGTGCATCTGCAATATTTTGTCCATTGTCATTATCAGTTTTTATCCGATTTCAGAGCAGGCACATGCTCAAATCCAAAGAGAAATCGGCCGCTTATAATACCCGCCCCCAATCATAGGGACTGTATCTGGCATGTAATGATATCGTAGATTTGGATATTGTTGACGGATAGTACGCTGCAGTCTATGATTGTTTTATTCAGAAGCTAAGGCTGCATTGAAAGGAGACTGTATGTATCGATATAAAAAACTGATGGTCTGCCTGAACCTGGACGAACATGATCGGTATCTGGTTAAATACTCAGGATTCATTTCCCGGATGACCAGGTCAGAAGAGGTCCTGTTTGTATATGTGTATGACTCTTTTGATATCCCTGAGGAGATCAGAAAGATTTACCCTCAATTATATTCACCGCCGGAAGCGATGGTGAAAA
>NZ_JBFXHE010000413.1:0-3905 GCF_050177295.1 Desulfobacter sp. | reverse complement strand
GTATAATTTTTAAAATGCAATAATATCAACCTGTTATTCTTTTTTAAGTATTTTTGGCCTCCGAAAAAGACCATTTCTCAGCCCAGTGTTTACAGGGCTGAAGAAAAAACTTGATAGTCGAGTTTTAATTCTTCACAATGCCCCAAAAGTCCAAGAATCTCCTTTTGTCGATGAGCAAAATGTGAAAGAGCCTCTTCGACTTTTTGCTTGAGAGAATCAAAAGTTGGGAAATAATGCAGATGAATTTCATCTTTTTCCATAACTTTTCAATGGGATTAAAATCGGGAGAGTATGCTGGTAATTGATAAACAGTCAGACGCTCCTTAAATTGTTCACAAAATAACCTCATAGCGGCAGGGGTATGATATCTTGCTCCATCTTGAACCAGGAAAATGTGTTTTGTTGTTTTACCGAGGACTTCCAAAAGGAAATCTTTATAAGATTCTGAGTTGAAGCGGCCCTCAAGAGTTTTGTAGAAGAACCTGCCGGAAAAGTAGTCGATAAGTCCCAATACTTTATAGCCTTTTCGTATTCCCGAAGTAGGGACAGTGGGTTGGTGTCTAATTGGCGCCCAGGTATAAGTGAGGCTGCCCCATTGAGGAAAGGAGACTTCATCTCCAAACAGGAGATATGTTTTTTGTTTTCAGGCGTAGCTATGAAGCCCGGATAAAAGAAAATTCACCCCGAAATAGGTAAACAGCACCCCTAAAAATCCAATGATGGAAACAATGGCAAGATTTTTTCCGTGCCACCCGCGCATCAGCCGCAGATGCAGGAAAATAGCATAAATAAACCAGGTGATCAAAGACCAGGTCTCTTTAGGATCCCAGGACCAGTATTTACCCCAGGCGGAATTCGCCCATACAGCGCCTGTGATAATACCGATGGTCAGGAAAAGAAACCCGAAAACGATCATCTGGTAGGTTAATTCATCAATGGTATCCCAGTCCGGCAGTTTTGCAAACAGACGATTTGCTCCGGGATCTTTGGGTTTGATGAAGTACATAAAGCTGAACCCAAAGGCAAGGGAAAAGCCTGCATACCCCAAAAAGCAGGTAATTACATGGGCAATGAGCCAGTTGGACTTAAGTGCGGGGATCAAAGGCGTAATTTTTGACGTGATGGACGGATCAAAGCTGGCATAGGCAATACCCAGAAAAATCAAGGGAGATACAAATACGCCGATGATGCTTTCTGCGTATTTAATTTCCACAAACACATAAAGGGCAGCGGTAGTCCATGAAAAAAAGATCAGGGACTCATACATATTGGAAAAGGGTGCATGGCCGTATCCCATGTGGTAGGATTCCACCCACCGCAGTAAAATCCCGCCGGTATTGGCCACAAGCCCGATAACAATCACCCAGAACCCAAGCCGGGCAAACGCCTGTTTTTTAAATGAGAAAGATCCAATATAGAATACCGATGCCAAAGCATAGATAAATGTTGCAGCCGATAAAAGCAGGGATGAATTCATTTGCCTGATACGTCCTTTAATTCCTTTGCAAGTTTTTTAACGGCCAGATTGGTGCTCTGTGCGTTGCGGTTGGCCCGGCCGGCCACCCACACCCGGGTACTGCCGGACCCGGTTTGTTCAAGACCGATGCACACGGACTGATGGGAAACAAAAAAAGTGACCCAGCAGCCGATGATCATAAGAAGAAAGCCTGTGTACACAAAGGGAACGCCCGGATCCTTTGTCACCTGAAGGCCGGTGTAATAGGCATGGTCCCAGGATTTGACCTCAATCATGAATCTGCCCTTTCGCATTTTATCAAAGGTTGGAAACTTGGTGGGCAAAGCAATCTGGACATTTTGGCCGTGGGTTATATCAAGGCGCCCGATAAACGCCTCGCCAAGGTCATGACCGTTGAAATCATAATGGGGCAGAAATCCTTCAAATGTAAACGTACCGGTACCAGCCGGCAGCTGCGCGACCCCGCCGTTTTGAATGGTGTGAGTTTCAATGGTTCCGGTTTCATTGTCCGTGATTTCAAAAAGTGCTTCATCAGGCGTGGTTGCACCATAGGAAGCCTGGAAGATATTGATGCCCTTATACCTTAGCGGATGGTTGACCAGGATGTCTTCTGAAAAACTTTCCTGGTTGTTTTCAAGGATAGTCAGACTGGATTTAAATTCGTCCGGTGCCCCTGTATCGTAAAATTTGACCTGAAAATTATTGCACCTGACTGTGAACGGTAGTTTTATCGGCAGCCGTGTGTGGGCATCAAACACGGTATCTGCGGCCTGTCCTTCGTCCAGGCGCAGGTTGGCCTTGAATCCCAATGCAGACCCGATCAGTGCACCGGCAAGCAGCAGGAGCACACTTGTATGGACCACGTAAACTCCCAGGCGGGACCACCTGCCTTTTTCCGTATACAAAAGCAGACCCTTTTCATCTGTTTTTTCAACAACTTTTCCGACCCGCCTGGCAAGCACCTGCTTTGCCTGGGACGCAAAGTGGTCCATGGGAAGGTGACACTCAAACTGCTGTCTGTTTTTAGTTTTTTCAAACCGCTGGGGATTAATCGAGATTTTTTGGGGAAAAATAATTTTCCAGGTAACAGAAAGCTGGTTAATGGAACAGACAACAATATTAACGCATAAAACAACCATGAGCAGCAGATACCACCAAGCCTGATACATCCTGTCCAGATCAAGCACCTGGATCATATTGTATAATCCTGGACCGTAAAGTCTGATATAGGCTTCGGGACTTGCGTTCTGCAAAACCACGGTGCCAATGATGGAGGTTAAGGCTAAAAGCACCAGGGTATACACAGTGAGTTTCACCGAGGCAAAAAACATCCATATTTGATCGGCAAAGCTTTCTTTTTGTTTCAAAACGATTCTTTCACTAAAATTTGTATGAAAGCGCCAAGATTAGTCAGACCGCTTTCACGTCATATTACAGGTCATGCCGGCAGCTTTTACAAGGCTGACCCGTGTCAGGTACTCAATATATCCGCCCCCGTTATCTGAGGTCTATTCCCCATCCAGAACCGCCTGCAGATTGGATCTACGTTCAACAGAGGTCTGTACGGCCTGTCGGATCGTGGGCATACTGCCGAAAATAATCACTTTTTTCCGGGACCGTGTGATCCCCGTATAAATCAACTGCCGGGTAACCACCGGTGATATTTGTTCAGGGATGAGGATCAGCACAGTGTCAAATTCCGATCCCTGGCTTTTATGGACGGTCACGGCAAAGCCAAGCTCACACTCAGGCAGATCAGACATCCTGAAATGCCTGATTTCTGATGTTCCTGAATCTGACTGTTCCGGGGCAAACCAGGCTGTTGCAACTTCATTTTCTTCAAGGACCACACAGGTATCACCATTAAACAGCGCCCTTTTGTAATCATTGCGCCGGACCATTAAAAGCGTTTTAAAAACAGGCCGCTTTATACCATTTTTCCTTTTAGACTGTAATGTTTTTTCACATAGATGATTAATTTGTAATGTTCCGCTGTTCCCTGAATTGTGGGCGCACAGCACACGAAATCCATCAACCGCCGCCATGGCCTGCTTAGGGGATGCTGCATCCCAAAGCGGCTTGTACCCTTCCCGGATACAGGCTTCAAGGCGGGTCTGAGATCCCCCATCCTTAACAGTATCCACAAATTCAAGATCAGGGTAATCCGCCTTGAGAATATCTGCCACGGTATCCGCATCACTGACATTAACAGCCGTGGCAAGTTTTTCAATGCCGGCTTTCCCCCCGGACCTGAAATTAAAATCCAGAAATACCCGGAAACCGGACAAAACATCTGCATGACACAGGTCGGAAAACACGGCCCCAGCCTGAACAGGAGAAAGTTGTTTCATATCACCGAGCATGACAATGCGTGCATCAGGGCAGATGGCCTCAAAAAGTCTTGTCATAAGCGCCATGTCAATCATGG
>NZ_JBFXHE010000412.1:0-3919 GCF_050177295.1 Desulfobacter sp. | reverse complement strand
ATTTAACCGAAAATATAGCATAAGTGTCTCCTTGAAAGCTGATTATTATGCATTCGTTATTGCCTGAAAATACATAATAAATCATCTTCCAAGAGAGTCCAATTTATTTTTCTGGAACACTATATTACCTTTTAAAACGGTGCAAACTCCGATACCTCTCTGGTTTGAAGAGAGGTGCCTGCCTTTGAACGCCTGGCCAATACAAAGAGAGGGGAAAATCTGTGTTTTTAAATTCGGATTGTTTTCCCGGATATTTCTTAGCGCAGATGAAAGATTTCCAAAGCAGGAGGAGCAAGCGGCTCTCTGGTCCACAATTGAGTTAATCCACTGTTTTATCTCTTCTTGGTCATGTCTGCTGAAAATGTTTTCTATGGTTGTATTATCGAGATTTTCAATGTCGCTGTCAGACGTATGGCCGTTACCGATGCCGAGTTTGTCTGCCAAGCAGAGATATTCAACCTCTTCATCGGAAAAACCCAAAAGACGGCAAGCATAGCTGTCCATGGCAACCGGATCTTTGGCAAGGAGCAGAAGATCCAGTTTTTGCGGTTTACCTCCTTCTTCCCAGTAAGGATCCGGATTTAAACCGTCGGCAAGGGCAAACGCCGGTTTTATACAGGTGTTGAGATAGGCAATAGGTTTGTGAATACCAAGAGTGTGATAGCGTCTTTTTTCTGTGTTTGGAATACATCCTTTCAGGTTTTTCAGGGCACAGGTCATTCGCGTTTGACCATGTCCCTTCACCAAAGGAAGGTTAATAAGACTTCCGCCATCTGCTTCAATGCCTGCAATGGTTGTACATATTTTAATTTCTCCCATGGGTGTTTTTCTGATGACCGAATCTTCTTTTTGCAGATCAATCAGGGGAATATTGAATTTTTGCGCAAGTGATGTATAGCCGCATACATCAAACGCTTTGGTCGTGGAAAAGCCTACCCCTGAGCCCTCTGCTATGATGATGTTTAAATAATTATGATCGGCAAGCCATTCAATAAGCCCTTCGGCAATGTCCGGCGTCGTTGTCGCGCCTGCCGATGCCGGTTTATTGACTACCAGATTGGGTTTTAAAAGCACAGGGGCATCTTTTTGGCCAAGCCAGTCCCATGCCGCTGCCTTTTCAAGGAGTAAGGTCACATCATCTTTCAGCTTCGTTCTGTTTTTATTTCTTTTAACCCAAACAGTGCTCATCAATCAGACCTCCCAAATATGGTTACGATTTCATCTCCAAATATTTTTCGATACATATCGCAAAAAAGATCAGGCATAGGTAGATGCATGCGGCGACCAGAAAAATTTCAACCGGTTTGTATGTTTTTGCCACCAGATTTCTGGCCGTGCCGGTGATTTCCATTAAGGTAACGGTGCTGGCAAGGGCACTGTCCTTAATGGTGTATACGACTTCGTTGCCGTAGGCGGGCAGGCCGATGCGAATCGCCTGGGGAAGCGTAATGCGGCGGAAAAGAATGGCCCGTGACATGCCCATGGCACGTCCCGCATCAATCTGCCCGGAAGGCACGGCCTGGATGGCCCCTCTGAACACCTCGCCGATGTAGCCGCCGCCGTTAATGACAAAGGCAATGGTAACGCACCAGAGGGGATTTTTCAGCACAGGCCAGAAAAAAGAGTCGCGTACCCATTGAAACTGGGACAGTCCGTAATAAATAAGGAAAATTTGGACCAGCAGGGGCGTTCCGCGGACAACAAAGATATATGCCTGTGCCGTCCGGCTGAGCAGCGGATATCTGGAGCCCCTGCACAAAGCCACGAAAATAGCAAATACTGTTCCTATGCTGAGGCCCAGTGCGATGAGTAAAAGACTGAGCCCTGCGGCATGAACCAATTGGGGCAGGGCGTATAAAATCAGGTTCCAATCCATGGTCAGACGCTCTTTCTGTATCCGCGGCTGGCCCGCTGTTCCAGATAATCAAGGATCAGGGTGCCCACGGCGGTCATTCCAAGATAAACCACGGCGGCAGCCAGGTAGAAGGTGAAGGGCTCTTTGGTGAAACCAACGGCCGATGCTGCATTTCGCATCAACTCATTGACCCCGATCACGGACAAGAGTGCGGTGTTTTTGAGCAAAACCATGAACAGATTGCCGATGCCCGGCAGGGCAATCCGCCACATTTGAGGAAATATCACCCGTCGGAAGGTTGCCAGGCGGCCCATGCCGAACGCTGCAGCGGCTTCCATCTGCCCCGGGTCCAGTGCCTGGGCCGCGCCCCGGAATACTTCTGTGGCATAGGCGCCGAAAATGATACCCAACGTAATGATTCCGTAGGTAACGGCGCTGATTTCGATATATTCGTCATACTCGAGAGCGGCTGCTGCATTGTTGATGAGCAGGCCGCTGATCAGGTAGGTTCCCAGAACGAAGAGCAGCTCCGGAATTCCGCGAACAACAATTGTGATCCCTTCTGCAGCCAGCACCAGCGGCCGGAACCCTGAACGTAGGGCCGCAACGCCTGCCAGACCCAGTACCAGTCCGATCCCGGTGGCCCAGGCTGCCAGCTTAACCGTTACCCAGGCACCCTGTAAAAGGAAAAGGCCATATCCGTGGAGCATGGTTTGTCCGGTTATTCTTTGCTGCCGTAGATATCGAAATCAAAATACCGGTCGGCCAGCTTCTGGTAGGTGCCGTCGGCCAGCATGGCATCAAGGGCTTTGTTGAAGCGGGTCTGTAATTCCGTATCAGACTTTCGCATGGCAAATCCGATCCCCTCGCCGATATACCTGCTGTCATTAACCGGGGCCCCTGCAATCACAAGGTCTTTGGCATTGGGTTTTTTGAGCCAATCGTTCATGTAAAGGGACTGACCAAGCATGGCATCAATTCTGCGGGCGATGAGATCCAGACAACCCAGATCAACGTTGTCATAATAGACGATGGTCGCATCCGGGAAGACATTTTTTACATAATTACCCCATATGGTGGCCCGCTGGACCCCGACCCGTTTTTCCCTAAGACCGTCCGGAGAAATTTTGATTTCCGAGCCTTTCACGACCGCAAAGTTGCCGGTTTCGGCATAGTATTTATGGGTAAAAGCCACAGCACGCTTGCGTTCCTCGGTTATGGACATGCTTGCAGCAACTACATCGATTTTGCGGGCTAAAAGTGCCGGAATAATTCCGTCCCAGTCCACGACGGTGAATTCACATGACCGGCCGATGCGTCGGCAGATCTCTTTGACCAGATCGACCTCGAATCCCAAGGGCGTTCCTTTGGTATCCACATAGTTGAAGGGTGGAAAGTTGCCTTCGATGGCCACCTTGACGGGTCTGTCCGCCGCCATGGCCGCCCCTGCGGATAAAACAAGGGCGGTCACGGCCCACACGATATATTGTTTAAACTTCTTCATACATTGTATCCTTCAATTGTTTTTTACGCGATTATCAAGTTTTAATGGTTGTCTTGTTCCTGCACAGGTTTTGCCGGGTAAGATACTTGGACAAAAAGGCTTTGCAGCGGGGGGAATCGGGATTTCCGATCACCTTTTCCGGCGTTCCCTGCTCCTCAATTCTGCCCTGATGGATAAACAGCACACGGTCGGACACTGCCCGGGCAAATGAAATCTCGTGGGTGACAATGAGCATGGTCCGTCCCTCTGCGGCCAGATCCCGGATGACCGCCAGGACGTCCACCACAAGCTCAGGGTCAAGGGCCGATGTGGCCTCGTCAAAGAGCAGAACCTGGGGTTCTATGGCCAAAGCCCGGGAAATGGCCACGCGCTGGCACTCCCCGCCGGAGAGTTCTCCAGGATAGGCGGCGGCCCGGGACATGAGCCCGACTTTTTCCAGAAGCACCATGCCCCGGGCATCGGCCTCTTTTTTGGGGACGCCGTGCACACTGACAAGGGCTTCGGTGACATTCTCCAGGGCTGTCATGTGGTCCCAGAGGTTGAAGTGCTGGAACACCATG
>NZ_JBFXHE010000411.1:0-3972 GCF_050177295.1 Desulfobacter sp. | reverse complement strand
TATTCACCCTCCTCTTTGATACCAAGAAGGGTTTTGATAAATTGAGCAGGATCCTTTGAACGGACAATGCTCTCTCCCACAAGGAAATTGAAAATACAGTTTTCAATGCCGGCTTCAATGCCGGATCGGCCGGAAATACCCGAGGCCTCCACAGGAATGATTTCATCAGGGAATATTTTTGCCACCCGCCTTGCCACACTTGTGTCCACCTCAAGGGTGGCAAGGTTTCTGTTGTTAATGCCCACCACCCGGGCCTGGGCTTTATATGCCTGCTCAAATTCAAACTCTGAATTGATTTCCACCAGCGGCTCCATGCCAAGCTCCCGGGTAAGAAGGGTCAGTTCGGCCTGATGGGCAGGGTCGAGCAGGGTGGTGATGAGCAGAACAGCGGACGCCCCTGCTTTTTTGGCTTCATAAATCTGGTATTCGGAAAATATGAAATCCTTTCGAAGCACAGGAAGGTCCGTGTTTTTGCATACAAGTTCAAGATCGGACAAAGTGCCTTTAAAGTACTTTGATTCCGTGAGTACTGATATGGCCCTTGCCCCGCCTTTGGTGTAGGCTTTGGCATAGGCGGCCGCGTCAAGATCAATCCTGATATCTCCCTTGGAGGGCGATGCTTTCTTGACCTCGGCAATGATACCCACCGCCTGGCTAGTTGAGGCGGCCATGGCCTCTGTAAAAGAGACCGGGGCTGGGGTGTGTTCGGCATCATGGCGAATGGCGGTCAGGGGAAGTTTGCTTTTGGCTCGGCTTATGTCCTCTTTTTTGACATCAATAACAGTTTTGAGAAATCCTTTCATTTATCACCCTTTCGATTTAACCGTTTTCCCTGGTATAATCCGCAAGTTGTTCCAGTTTTTTCATGGCTGCCCCTGTTTCAATGGATTTTAAGGCAATTTCAATACCTTTTTCAATGGTGGGTGCGGCATCGGCAGCCACAAGGCCGGCTCCTGCATTGAGCAGGACAATATTCTGTTTGGGGCCCTTTTCCCCGGCCAGAACGGCCCGGGTAATGGCGGCATTGTATTTTGCATCCCCACCCTTAAGATCTTCGAGGGCGGCATATTCATCAAAATAGGTCAAGGGATCCACATCATAGGTTTTAATCATACCATTGTTGAGCTCTGTCACCCGGGTGAGCCCTGTGGTGGTCATCTCATCCATGCCGTCATGTCCATGGACCACAAAGGCCTTTTCCACACCCAGAAGATTCAATGCCTTTCCAAACATCTCCGTCAGTTCCGGTGCATATACCCCCAAAATCTGGCAGGAGGCAGCTGCCGGGTTGGTCAATGGCCCGAGCATGTTAAAAATACTTCTGATTTTGCATTCGGTGCGGGCTTTCATGGCATACTTCATGGAACCGTGGTACAGGGGCGCAAACATGAACCCAATACCGATTTCGTTGATGGCCTCTTCCACAATTTCAGGATCCACACTTAAATTAACCCCCAGTTCTTCAAGCACATCCGCAGACCCGCATTTGCTGGTGGCTGACCGGTTGCCGTGTTTGGCCACGGTGATGCCGGCACCTGCAATGACAAAGGCTGTTGTGGTGGAAATATTAAATGACCCTAGGGCGTCCCCCCCTGTACCGCAGGTGTCAATGACCTTTTTGGCCAGGGTTTGAACACGAACCGCCTTGGTCCGCATGGCCCGGGCCGCACCTGCCAGTTCCTCAAAGGTCTCCCCTTTTGTGGAAAGGGCCGCCATGAATGCCCCGATCTGGGATTCGGTGGTCTGTCCTGAAAAGATGGCGTCCATCATGTCTGCCATCTGGTCCTGGCTAAGATCCTGTCTTTTTACTATGGTATTCAGGTGAGCTGTAAAATCCATATCATGCTCCTTTGATAAAGTTTCTGATCAGCCGTTTTCCCACGGTGGTCATGAAAGATTCAGGGTGAAACTGCACCCCCTGGGTGGGGTGTTCTTTATGCCTTATGCCCATGATCTCCCCGTCTAAGGTTCTGGCGGTCACTTCCAGGCAGTCGGGCAGATCCGATTCCTGAACCGCCAGGGAGTGGTAGCGCATCACATTAAAGGGCTTGTTGATGCCTGAAAAGATCTGTTTGCCGTCCGCTTCCACCACGGATATTTTTCCATGCATAATGGCTTTTGCATGAATAATGGTGCCGCCAAAACTCTGGGCAATGGTCTGATGTCCCAGACACACGCCAAGAATCGGAATTTTTCCGGACAGTTTTTGTACAAGTTCAAGGCAGATCCCTGCATCTTCAGGCCTGCCCGGCCCCGGTGACAGGATGATGGCGTCAAACCCAAGCCCTGCCAGTTCTTCCACACTGATCTTATCATTTCTGAAAACCTCTGCCTGGGCCCCTGTGTGCAGGACATAATGCACCAGGTTAAAGGTAAAGGAATCATAGTTGTCTATTATTGCGGTTTTCATATCTTACTATCCTTTATGGCTTTGTGACAGGGCAAGTTTCAATGCCATTTCAACACTTTTGGCCTTGTTGATGCATTCGTTTAATTCGGTTTCAGGATCTGAATCATAGACAATGCCGGCCCCTGCCTGGACGGTTAATGTGTCGTTTTCCATGACAGCGGTGCGGATGGTGATGGCAAAGTCCATGTTGCCGGTAAAGGAGATATACCCGGCTGCACCGCCATAGACACCCCTTTGGCGGTTTTCAAGTTTTGCAATGATCTCCATGGCCCGGATTTTGGGCGCACCGGACAAGGTGCCTGCCGGAAAGGTGGCCTTGAAAAGGTCAAAGGCGTCGCATTCCTCTTTCAGATCACAGGTGATATTGGAGACCAGGTGCATGACATGGGAATAGCGTTCAATGACCATGGTGTCCGTGACCTGTACCGTGCCGGCCCGGGCCACCCGGCCAAGGTCGTTTCGGCCAAGGTCAATGAGCATGACATGTTCTGCTTTTTCCTTTTCATCATTGAGCAGATCATCGGCCAGGGCCCGGTCTTTTTGTTCGCTTTTGCCCCTGGGCCTTGTGCCTGCAATGGGCCGAAGGGTTGCCACCCGGTTTTCAAGGCGTACCATGGTTTCCGGGGAAGACCCTGCAATGACCCGGTCTGTGAAGTTCATGAAAAACATGTACGGTGACGGGTTGATGTAGCGCTGGGCCCTGTAGATCAGTACGGGATCAACCGTTGTTTTGCATGAAAAGGGCTGGGAATATACCGCCTGGAAAATATCTCCCTCTACAATATGTTCCTTGATGGTTTTAACCCCTTCCATGTACGTTTGGGGCGGTGTTTCAGGTACAAGCTGTGTATCCGGAACATGGGGGGCGGTCCCGGGAACAAAGGGTTTGCCTAAATCTTTTACGAGCGTGTCAACGTTATTCCTGGCAGTATCATAGACCAACGCCGGGTCATCTGTCCTGGACAGATAACAGATGTTCAGGCAGGTCAGTGTCTGTTTGATATTGTCAAAGATGATCATCTGTTCGGGAATAATAAAATGGCCGTATGGGGTGCCGTCGGGCAGGGTAACGTCAATATTTTCAAAGAAAGAGACCATCTCATAGGCAAAGTAGCCGGTAATTCCACTCCAGAACCGCGGCAGATCCGGGATATCAGCCGGGGTGAATTCTTTGATCACTTCCCGCATCACGTTTAAAGGATCATTGTCATGGGCGATTCTTTGGGTGTCATGGCGGGTTGTCACAAGGACATGGGTTTTATATATTTTGATGTGTCCAAAGGCAGACACACCAAGAAAGCTGTAACGGCCCCATCGCTCTCCACCCTCCACGCTCTCTAAAAGGAAGCACGCCTTGTCTTTTTCATAGCATTTTTGCAGGATGGATACGGGCGTGTCACTGTCTGCAAGTACCCTGGTGGCCACTGGTATGACATTGGCGGATCGGGCAAGTTTAATAAATTGGTCTTTATCCGGCAGTCTGTCTAATATCATTAAAAAATCCTCACAAAAAATTTAAAATAAAAAAGTCTGACATGGGTGTTGTCAGCCTCGGAACCGCA
>NZ_JBFXHE010000410.1:0-3989 GCF_050177295.1 Desulfobacter sp. | reverse complement strand
CCCGGAAAAATAATTATTCCGGGTTCACTGCCCTTGTCCTGGCCGAAAACCGAAAAATGCTTAATGTGTTCAAAAACACCTACCCCCATGCAGAATTTATACGGGGGGAAAGTGGTGAAATTGAAGTAACCATGCCCTTCATCATTGGAAAGCATAATACGCCCCACGATCACTCCCCGGAATAAAAATTGATTTATCTTTGAGCTTAATTCAGGGTAATCCCAGTAGAAAATATCCCATGACAGATAATCGACCCGTTTTGATACTGGCCCCTTTGCAGGGCTTTACCGATGTGGTGTTCAGACAGGCTTATGTTCGGCATTTTACCGGCATTGACCAGGCTATGGCCCCGTTTATATCCACTATGAGCAGCAGGCGGCTGAAGCCGTTCAGATTGAAAGACGTGGATCCGGCTTTGAATACAGCCCTTCCCGTTATCCCACAAATTCTGGGAAATAATCCGGATGATTTTATCTATCTTGGGGATTATCTTTTCGACATGGGCTATACTCAAGTCAATTGGAACCTCGGGTGCCCCCATTCAAAAATTGCAGTAAAACTGCGTGGCTCGGGCCTTTTATCCCATCCGGATAAAATAGACGACTTCCTTTCCAGGGTAATTCCGGCCATGAAGCCTACACTAAGCGTTAAAATTCGTCTGGGCCGTAAAAGCAAGGAGGAGATTTTGGACCTGATTGCAATGTTCAATACTCACAAGCTTGACGAAATTATCCTGCATCCCAGAACCGGGGAGCAAATGTATACAGGCACCGCTGATGTTGACGCCTTTGCAGGGGCCATGAAAGCCTGTATCCATCCCATGGTCTATAATGGGGATATTGTGGACACGGCATCATGGGAAAAAATCCGGCAGCGTTTTCCGCAAATCAGCCGTTTCATGATCGGCAGAGGCATTCTCTCCAATCCCTTTTTACCCGAGCAGATCAAGGGGGGAATATTCGATTCCCAAAATCCCGACGCCCGAGATCAAGACAGGCAAACGAGTGAACGATTGAAAACCTTTCACGCGGACCTTTTTAACAGTTACAAACAGGTCTTTTCAGGCCCGGCGCACCTTATCGGGCGCATGAAGGGATTATGGAGCTATCTGGGGCCCTCCTTTGAAAACAGCAAAAAACCGTTGAAAAAACTGCTCAAGTCAACTTCGGAGCAGGCTTATTTGGATCGGGTCGATGAATTCTGGGACATGGATTTAAAATTCTGCCCGGACAGGATAGAAGGAATTTTGAAAAGGAATGAGTGACAGAAGATACAGCATGTCATTTACAACAGGTGGCCTCTTTCACCGAGAATCGGTGAACCTGACTGCCTTGTATCTTGATCTCGGTGACTGGGACTCTGTCCGAAATAAGGTGATCGAAAAAAATTTGCTGCAGGCAAGGACACAAAATACCCTTAAACGGGTTTGCAGCGAGGTGGTTTCCCGGCTTAAGCTGCTGGGTTTGCGCGAACTTGAATTTCTTAATCAAGGAAGCCATCAAGAGCAAGTCCATCTCCTGTGGCTTGCCGTTTGTCGTCGGTATAGATTCATCGCTGATTTTGCCGTTGAGGTTCTTCGGGAACGCTTTCTCTCACTCAAACCCGATATAACCCATGAGGACTTTGACACCTTCTTTAATCGAAAATCAGAATGGCATTTGGAACTCGAGCAGATCTCCCCGGCAACACGAAGCAAATTGAGGCAGGTCCTGTTCAGGATGCTTCGCGAAGCAGATCTTTTGACAGCCGGCAATATGATACATGCAGCCATGCCAAGTCCGGGACTTTTAGAGTTGATCTATCAAGGCGCCCGCAAAGATGTCTTATGCTTTCCAATAGTTGAATTCGATACCAAGGAGCTGACTTAAGAAGTCACAGCGGATATGGGTAAAATGTCAATGCAAGACAAATTTCAACACCTTTATGCTGTTATTTCAGGGCAGCGCTTCCTGAAAAAGCAAGGCCTTGGAAATGAAGTGCCGTTTTTCATCTGTCCTTTCAAGCCGGAAGAATCTGTTGACATGGAACGTCTTTGTCATCAACTGGTTAATCGCCTTGAGCAGACCGGTGTTCGAATCTTGCAGATCAACCTTTATGATCTGTCCATAGAAATACTGAAAGAACGGGACATCTGGAATCAAGTTCTTGAAATTGAGGCATCTGTCTCCAAAGGCCAGCTCAAAGAGTTGCTGCAAGGCGTACTTGATCCGGAAACACATCTTGTTCCGGCCATAGCAGACAAGTTGGCAGACGCGGATTTCGATGTTCTTTTTCTTGCCGGGGTCGGCGAGGTGTTTCCCTACATCCGTTCACACAATGTTTTGAATAATTTACAGAGTACCGCCAAAGAAAAGCCAACGGTCATGTTTTTTCCAGGGAACTACACCCATACACTTGAGACCGGTGCTTCTCTTGATCTTTTCGGAAAGCTTCATGACGACAAGTACTACAGGGCATTCAACATTTTTCACTGCGAAGCTTAAACATAAGGAACCAGATGATACTTAAGAACGTTTTTCATAAACCGGTTGACCGGCCGATCGAAGGGGTCATTAAAGCGGATGACGAGGCAAGTCTTCGCCTGGAAATCGAAGAGTACGTCCTGACGAAGGAAGTTGAAAAACGGCTGGAATCATTTCTGGACGCATATAACAACTACCAGGGAGCCAACGGCGTTTGGGTTTCCGGTTTTTTTGGGTCCGGTAAATCCCATCTTTTAAAAATGCTGGCACTTGTGCTTGAAAACAGGCAGATAGACGGTGCCTCAACTTTCGATCTATTCCTGCCAAAGTGTGAAGGCAACGAGATCCTGCGCGGGGATCTCAAACGCGCCGTCGGCATCCCTTCAAAAAGCATTTTATTCAATATTGATCAGAAAGCGGATGTTATCAGTAAATCACAAATCGACGCACTCCTTGCCGTATTTGTAAAAGTTTTTGATGAGATGTGCGGGTATTACGGCAAACAGGGACACATTGCCCAGTTCGAGCGGGATCTTGACAGCCGTGGCCTCTATGGGCAGTTTAAACCCGCCTATGAGTCCATTGCCGGCAGAGCATGGGAAAAGGGCAGGGAGCAGGCCCTGCTGGAGTCTAAAAATATTGCCAAAGCCTATGCCCGGGTCACCGGAGAAGATGAGACACAGGCCATCGGAATACTGGACAAATACCGCAGCCAATACCGGGTTTCCATTGAAGACTTTGCCGAACAGGTTTTCGCCTATATCGAACGGCAAGCCGAGCAGGAAAATAAAAAAGGATTCCGGCTGAACTTTTTTGTTGATGAAGTCGGGCAGTATGTTGCGGATAACGTTAAACTCATGACCAACCTCCAGACCATTGCCGAGAGTCTGGCCACCAAATGCCGGGGTAGAGCCTGGATCATCGTGACGGCCCAGGAAGATATGGGAAAGGTTATGGGAGAGATGGGCAAACAGGAAGGCAATGATTTTTCAAAAATCCAGGCCCGGTTTGCCAATCGCATGAAACTGACCAGTGCTGACGTGGCCGAAGTTATCCAGAAGCGCCTGCTCTCGAAAACAGACCAGGGCGCCCAATCACTCTCAGACATATACCATGAACAGTCCAACAACTTTAAGACCCTGTTTGATTTTGCCGACGGTTCCCAAACCTTTCGAAACTTCAAAGACCGGGATCACTTCATCCGCAGCTACCCGTTTATTCCCTACCAGTTCGCACTATTTCAGACAGCCATTCAGAATTTGTCCCAGCATAACGCCTTTGAAGGCAAGCACAGCTCGGTGGGCGAACGCTCCATGCTGGGCGTATTTCAACAGGTGGCAATACAGATCGGGGATCATGAAATAGGGCAGCTGGCGACTTTTGACCTGATGTTCGAAGGCATTCGTACTGTCCTGAAATCCAACATTCAGCGGGCGATCATTCAGGCGGAAAACCATCTGGAGGCGCCCTTTGCCATACGGTTGCTGAAAACACTCTTCCTGGTCAAATACGTCAAAGAGTTTAAAT
>NZ_JBFXHE010000409.1:0-4015 GCF_050177295.1 Desulfobacter sp. | reverse complement strand
TCGACTTTTTTGAATCAATTAGGAGATCATTAGACATGTCACAATTTAGGAATATAACAATTACCAAAGAAGCGAACATTTATTTTGATGGTCAAGTCACGAGCAGGACAGTACTTTTCGATGATGGTTCTAAAAAGACTCTTGGCATCATGCTTCCTGGAGCCTATGAATTTAACACAGATGCAAAAGAGTTGATGGAAATTCTTTCGGGAGGTCTGGAGATACAATTGCCTGGGGAAAGCTGGAAAAAGATATCAGGCGGGGACTCTTTTGAAGTACCTGCAAATTCAAGTTTCAAGCTAAAGATTAACAAAGTAACCGATTATTGCTGTAGCTACTTTCTATGAAACAAGAAACCGGAGACAAGAAACAAGAGGGCGAAGCGCCTGGGGCGCCCGTTTTAGCCCTCCATTGTTGCTGTCTTTAGTTTCATTGTTCGTTGTGGACTTGCGGCCCGTGTGGGGTATAAAAAACATGGGCCTAATAAACCATTGGAAGAAACTATCAGGATCTGCCGCCGCTCCAGTGCAGCCGTGTCTTCAGCACCTTGAAATAAGAGTGGGGCTCAAAGGAGATCATTTTTACGCTGTGGCGGCTTTTTTGAATGTAGATCCTGTCACAGGAAGTATCCATATCAAAGCCTTCCTGGCCGTCCAGGGTCAGAATCATATCCTCGGGACTGCCTTTCAGGCTGATTTCGACCCGGGTATGGTCCGGGATGAGCAACGGCCGATTGGTCAGGGTAAATGGACAGATAGGGGTCAAGATGGTGGATGGCACCTCGGGATGAACCACCGGCCCGCCTGCGGCCAGGGAATAGGCCGTGGAGCCCGTGGGCGTGGCCACGATCAGGCCGTCGGCCCGGTAGGTGGTCAGATAGGTGTCATCCAGATACACTGCGCATGAGGCAAGCCTTGACAGGGCCGCCTTATTAATGACCGCATCATTCAGCACATCCTCGTCCACGATGCACTGACTGTCCCGGACCACCCGGATATTAAGGCGGCTGCGCTCCTGGATAAAATAATCCCCTTTAAATACCGCCTCAACCGCCTTGAAAAGAAGATCCTCAGTGGTTTCGGCAAGAAATCCCACCTCACCGAATTTGATACCCATCAAAGGGATGTCCGAAGTACCGATATACCGGGCCACGCTTAAAAATGTGCCGTCTCCGCCAAGCACAACAATGCAGATCAGATCTTCGGGGATGGGTGGCGGTGTCTGGGCCTGGGTGTCAATGACCAGGCATCTGTTCCCTAAATGCCGAATTAATTCCCGGGCTTTGTTCTGGGCGTGGTTTTCATTTTTTATCACAAGTCCGATGCGCTGCTTACTCACGTTTTTCCTCTTGTTTGTTTTAGTGTTCAGCCTCGGCCCAGTTCGCTCCAGCACCAAAGTTGACCTTTAAAGGCACCTTCAGGGGCGTAAGGTTTTCCATAACCTGCTTTGCCATGGCCATGAGTTTGTCTTTTTCCTGTTCAGGGGTTTCAAAGATAATTTCATCGTGCACGGATAAAAGCATTTTTGATTCCATTTTCTCCGTTGCAAGGGCTGTGTGCATTTTAATCATGGCAAGCTTGATCAAATCTGCCGCACTGCCCTGGATGGGCGTGTTCACGGCAGCTCTTTGGGCAAAGTGTCGCAGATTGGCGTTGGAGGAACGGATGTCATCCAGCCTGCGTTTTCGGCCGAACAGGGTGGATACCTCGCAGGTTTCCCGGGTCTGTTCGATGGTTTTATCAATAAAGTTTTTTACCCCTGCGTACCGCTTGAAATAATTGTCAATATAAATGCCTGCCATTTTCCGGCTGATGCCCAGCTCATTTGACAGGCGGAAGGCGCTCATGCCATAGATGATGCCGAAGTTTATGGATTTGGCCTGGCTGCGCATTTCATCGGTGACAAGACCGGGCAGCACCTGGAAAACTTCTAACGCCGTACGGGTATGAATATCTTCGTCGTTCCGGAAGGATTCAATGAGAATGGGATCCTGGGCACAATGGGCCAAAAGCCGCAGTTCAATCTGGGAATAATCTGCGGAAATAAGGGTGCAGCCGTTTGCCGGGATAAAGGCCTGCCGGATTTTTTTGCCTTCGGGCTTGCGGATGGGAATGTTCTGCAGATTGGGATTGGATGATGACAGGCGGCCGGTGACGGTGATGGTCTGGTTAAAGGAGGTGTGGATCCGCCCGGTCTCCGGATGAACAAGGGAAGACAGGGCGTCCACATAGGTGGATTTCAACTTGCCGAGGGTTCTGTACCGCAACAGTTTTTCAGGCATTTCATGGGTGCCCGCAAGTTCTGTGAGCACCTGGACATCCGTGGAATATCCGGTTTTCTTCCGGGTTTTTTTTCCGGATTTAAGGCCTAATTTTTCAAACAGAATCACCCCGAGCTGCTGGGATGAATTGATGTTGAAGGTTTCCCCGGCAAGTTCGTAAATTTTCTGCTCAAGGGTTTTCAGTTCTTCGGCAAACTCCAGGGACATTTGGCCAAGCACATCCGTATCCACACGGATTCCTGCTATCTCCATTTTTGCCAGAACGGAAATTAAAGGCACCTCAATGGTTTCCATCAAAGGGGTAAGTCCCTTGTCCTCAATCTGTTTTTTCAATAGCCCATATGCCATGAAGGTCAGATCTGCGTCCTCTGCCGCATAGTCTGCGGCAAGGTCAACAGGCACTTCCTGGAATCCGATCTGGTCTTTACCCTTGCCGGTAACCTCTTCATAGGAAACCATTTTGTACCCGAAAAGGTTCATGGCGATGCGGTCCAGGCCATGGCCCCGGGTGCCGGGATTGAGCAGGTGGGAGGCAATCATGGTGTCAAACACAACGCCTTTGATCTCAATGCCGTACCGGGCGAGAACAATGAAGTCATATTTGATGTTCTGCCCCACCTTGGCGATGTCGGGGTTTTCAAGCAAGGGCTTGAAAATACGAAGGATGTCCTTTTTTTCCGGCATCTGTATCCCGCCTGTATTTGTGTGTCCCACCGGGATGTAAAACCCTGTATCATCCAGGTATGAAAAGGACAGACCCACAAGATCCGCCTGCATGGGATCGATGTTTGTGGTTTCCGTGTCAATGGCAAACACCTCCTTGGTTTCAAGCACCGACAAAAGTTTCTCCATGCCGGCAACGGTGTGAACCATTTTATAATTTTTTTTTGATTTGTCTGTTGTTCCGGAAAATTCCAGGGCAAGGGTTTTAAACTCAAATGACTGGAACAGTTCAAAGGCTTTGCGGCTGTCAAATTCCTGGAGTTGGAATTCGTCCAGGGGTTGCGTGACTTCCACATGCTGGTCAATGGTGGCAAGATCCCGGCTTAAATCGACCACTTCTTTGGATGCTGTCAGGTTTTCATACAGTTTTTTCTTTTTTTTCAGTTGGTCCAGATTATTGTAAAGATTGCTGATGGAACCGTATTCGGCAATCAATTTAATGGCAGTTTTCAGGCCCACACCTTTTACACCGGGGATGTTGTCTGAGGTGTCTCCGGCAAGGCCTAACACATCAATAAACTGCCCGGGTTCAATACCCATTTCCTCTTTTACGCCGGACCGGTCGGTGACGGTGTCTTTCATGGGATCCCACAGGGTGCAGTCATCAGTGATCAACTGGATAAAATCTTTGTCCCCTGTAACCATGACCACCTTGAATCCCTGGGCCTGGGCAATGCGGGCATAGGTGCCCACAAGATCATCCGCCTCATATCCGGTTTTCTGGATAATGGGGATGTTCAATGCATTGACAACCGCGTTGATGTCCGGGATCTGAATGGCCAGTTCTTCGGGCATGGGGGGGCGGTTGGCTTTATATTCATCAAACATTTTAAGGCGAAAGGTAGGGCCATTAACATCAAAGAAAACACCTGCGTATCTGGGTTGCTTGTCCTTATGCAGTTAAATCAGAATCCGGGTAAACCCGAATGAGGCATTGGTGGGATGCCCCTTTGACGTGGACAGTCTGCGGAAGGCATTGAAGGCCCGGTATAAAAATGCTCAGCCGACGAT
>NZ_JBFXHE010000408.1:0-4017 GCF_050177295.1 Desulfobacter sp. | reverse complement strand
TGCTGGCCGCCCTGACGTTTATGAAAAGCGGTGCCTGATGGCCGGGGAAAACACGAATGATAGGAATTCTCCATTGGGTCGGATGGGGGAATTGACCACCCTCGTTTCCCTTGTTGAAGGCCTGAAAAGGGATAATATCGGCATTGGCGAGCTTTCGGAACTGCTGGGGCTGGAATATGCTCCCAAACCCAAAAACAGAGACATTGCCGAACCCGCCCGGACAATTATTGACCAGCGTTTGCCCCCGGAACGGGATTCCAGTGCCATACGTCCCACGAATTATCCGCCGGATAAAGCCCATTTCCGGTTTCCCTGTCTTTATGCCCTTGAAGAAAAAAATGTCGAAGATACCGCAACCATGCCGGCAGAATATGCGAGTCTCATCCCTTTTGAGGGCAGGATTGAATTTCCGCCGGTGGCCGACGAGGTCATGCCGGACCCCCTGACCGGCTGGCATCTCCTCTGGCCCTATCTGAAGCGCCTTGGCATTGAATTCAAGCAGACCCGCCAACTGGATACCCAAAAGATAATCCAAAGCGCCGTCAGGCAAAAACCCCTTGAAATTATCCCGTGGAAAAAGAAAAAGGCCTGGCCCCTGGATATGGTCCTGGTTCTTGATTTCTCAAAACATTTAAGCCCCTTTTTCAATGACTTCAAAGAGCTGGCCCTCAACATGGGCCAATGGTTTCGCAATCGGCTTCACATTGTGATCTGCCTCGATCCCAAAACCAATACCTTTTCGTACCAGGGGGCGATGCACAAAGGATTCCCCATCGTCCGGGAAAATCTGCATCTGATCTATGCCGGCGACCTGGGATTTTTAGACAAACAAGGCATCAACGCGGGATTCTGGCATGGGTTCGGACGCCGTATGAAACAGAAACACGTCCGGATAGATGCCCTGGTGACGGCCCATCCTTCGGACGTGATACCGGAAACGGCCAACGTGTTTTTCCTGCACTACTGGGATTCCGGTGTGATCCGTCCCGGCGGGGCTTCGGGGAATCGGGGAGCCGGTCCAGGCATGAAAAGCCGGGATCAGACCGAGATGCTTCTGGCGGCCCTGTCCCTGGCTGTTGAAATCACACCGGCCCTGATCCGGAGGGTTAGAAATCGGCTTGGGCTTGGTGTATCCACGGAAAGCCTGTCCTGCCGTCATTTTGCACTGGAAGGCAATGTGTTCAGATTTCAGTGGCGCAATCAAGAAATTCGGGAAGCGTACAGCAAAAAAGCACAAGACCTGAATTTGGATCTTGACCGGATTTGGCCCTTGATTCAATCCTTTGAATCCCGGATGCCCATGGAACTGCGCATTGAACAGCGGCAGAAGGCGGGAAAGCCCCTTGATGGAGATCAGGCGGATTTTTTAAAAAAACTGATTCTCTTTCAGCAGAATCCCGATACCCCGGAAACAGAGAAAAACAGGGTCATGGCCTGGGTGGGCCGGGTGGCTGACCGGGCTGGGGAAGAAATCTGGGTATCTGAACTCAATACCCTGTTCGGAATTTACAATGAAACCGTCAAACCGCAAAAGGTTCCCGGCGGGGTGGATTTGACACAGGTTCCGGAATGGGCTGTAAAATCCAGGGAAACAGGGCCGGTCTGCCTGAGTGTGAATCAAAACCGCCTGGAAATTTTTTCTTCCGGAAGGCCGTCACACCATCCCGGATTGATCCATGAGTTATCCGTCGGCTCCAAATCCCAGGTCACTTTCAGGACAGAGGAAACAGCGGTCAAACAGCCCATGACCCTGGATAAGCCTTTTGAACTGCTGGGAAATACGGTCGAAATTGTGGTGGAAACCGATACCGGGAGAACAACGGTGGCCATGATGCCTTGTCCGGAATGGGCCTCGGGTATTGGACGGGACCGGTACGGACTGTTTGCCGAAGTGAAGGTAAAAGGCGTTGGCTTTATTTTGCGCTGGATTCCCCCGGGGAATTTTATGATGGGATCTCCGGAAGATGAACCGGAACGATCGTCATGGGAAGGTCCGTTGCACCGGGTGATCTTTGACACAGGCTTCTGGCTTGCGGAAACCGCCTGCACCCAGGATTTATGGCAGGCTGTTACCGGGAAAAATCCAAGCAAATTTAAAAAAGAAGGAGTTGAACACGCGGTGGAAAACCTGAGCTGGAACGATGTCAATGAATTTATTGATGGGCTTAACTGTTTGGTTCCCGGTCTTGATATTCGTTTGCCCTCGGAAGCGGAATGGGAGTATGCTTGTCGGGCAGGAACAAACACCCCGTTTTGGTTTGGACGTGAATTGACCCCGAACAAAGCCAACTATGATGGGACCAAACCTTACAATAAAGGCCCTAAAGGAGAGTACCGTAAGAAAACGGTGCCGGTGAAATCTTTTGAGCAAAATCCCTGGGGCCTGTACCAGATGCACGGCAATGTCTGGGAGTTGTGTCAAGACCGTTGGCATGATAGTTACGATGGTACTCCGGATGACGGCAGTGCCTGGGAAGATGGTGAAGATGATTATCGCGTCTGTCGCGGCGGTTCCTGGATCAGCGGCGGGGCGCGCCTGCGTTCCGCTTACCGCAACTTCTGGCCCCCTGGCCTGCGTCGCGACAGCTTCGGCCTGCGTCTTGCCCGAGGTCCTTTGGTGCCGGAGGCAGGAACCGGCGGTACAGAAGATTCCCAATGAAATATAAATTTTGTAACGTACCGGTATTACTAAGGAGCACATGAAAAGAGACCATCAACTCGAAATAAGGTCTGTGTTACCGGATATTTTCCCAGAGAACTGGGCCCACAGCTACGGCCAGGACCACTATGGGATTTGGCAGGGAATTTATGTCAATAGTATTGATGTCCGATTTCGCTGGATACCGCCAGGCGAGTTTATGATGGGATCTCCTGGAGATGAACCTGAACGATATCATGACGAAGAGCCTATGCACCGGGTGGCGTTTGAAAAAGGATTTTGGCTTGCAGATACCCCCTCTACCCAGGAATTATGGCAGGCCGTTATCGGTAAAAAACCAAGCCACTTTAAAAAAAAAGGACCTGAACACCCGGTGGAAAACGTGAGCTGGGATGATGCCAATGCGTTTATTGACAGGCTTAATACTCTGGTTTCCGGACTTGGGGCCCGATTACCTTCGGAGGCGGAGTGGGAGTATGCCTGCCGGGCAGGAAGAGACACTCCGTTCTGGTTTGGACCTGAACGGACCCCGGACAAAGCCAACTATGATGGAACTCGACCCTATAATAGAGGCCCCAAAGGGGAGTACCGTAAGAAAACGGCGCCGGTAAAGTTTTTTGAGCAAAATCCCTGGGGCCTGTACCAGATGCACGGCAATGTCTGGGAGTGGTGTCAAGATCGTTGGCATGACAATTACAACGGTGCTCCGGATGACGGGAGTGCATGGGAGGATGGTGACAGTGATTCTCGCGTCTGTCGCGGCGGTTCCTGGCTCTACGGCGGGAGGCCCCTGCGTTCCGCTTACGGAATCTACGGGCTTCATGGCTTCCGCGGCGGCGACGTCGGCTTGCGTCTTGCCCGAGGTCCTCAAGACCGGTCAGGCTGAGGCACCGGCCGGAGGCCGGTCAAGGGAGCGAGGGACGAGCGAAAGAAAGGGTCAAATAATGCAAGACCTGCCCGCCAGATGCGCTCTTAGATCCACCTGCGCCGGCCCTGCTTTTTGTATGGACTTAATCTGACCTCCCCTGATACGGATGAAACAGCGCTGTGCTTGCAACCCCATATGTTCCCGTTGAACATATGGGCAAAGCACTGCGCGACCTGGAAGCGCGCTCCCGGGATGCCGACACGGAATTGACCTCCTGGAGCCCGCCGGTCCCGGTGAAACTGGCGGCAGCCGTATCACGACTTTTTTTTACGGGAAGAAAAATAGATGGCTACGCCCATCAAGCCGAATATGTATCCGATGCCGCCAACAATTTCATTCATGGTCGGACCTTTTTGCTCCAGGTCTGCCACCATTCTGGTCAACGGCGTAATTTTTTTATCCAGCGCTTTTGTTACGGCCTTTTCCACGA
>NZ_JBFXHE010000407.1:0-4034 GCF_050177295.1 Desulfobacter sp. | reverse complement strand
CCGATGTGGACCCTGTAGGCGCCTGTGTGGGGGTTAAGGGCAACCGGGTTCAGAATATTGTTCAGGAACTGCGGGGCGAGAAAATCGATATTGTTCAGCGGAGCCCGGACATTGCAAGATTTGTCTGCAATGCCCTGTCCCCGGCTGAAATCGCAAGGGTTATTATTGATGAAGACAATCAGTCCATGGAGGTGATTGTCAATGATGAGTATCTCTCCATTGCCATCGGTAAGGGCGGTCAGAATGTATCCCTTGCCTGCGAGATCACAGGCTGGCATCTTGAAGTCACCAGTGAAGAGGAATACAGCCGGGAGGTCAAGGAGGGATATGACAGTTTGATGAAACTGTCCACAGTGGGGCTGCCGGCAGCAGAGATACTGTTCAAGGCAGGGTATTCTTCATTTTTGGATGTCATGGATGCCGTGCCCGAGGATCTTGCGGCTTTTTTGAATATTTCCGTGGCAGATGCCCAGGCAATGATTGAAGAAGCCGGACATATGATGGAAGATGAGAGGCAAAGTGCCCGGAAGGAATTCCTGCAGGCTGAATCGTCTCAGGATAGCGCTACTTACATGGATGACAATGCCGGTGATGGGCAAATTTTTACTGATGTCGAGGATGGGCAGGAAGAAGAGCAGGAAGATGGGCAGGTTGGAAAATCAGGTGAATAAGGACTGTTGCATCGGTAACGCAGAGAACGAATTTCAAAAGAATCAACTATAGAGGATTACTGGGGGCAACGAATGGTCAAGGTCAGGGTATACGAATTAGCTAAAGATCTGAACATGACAAACAAGCAGCTTCTTGAAAAGCTTAAAGAGCTGGAAATAGATGTTAAAAGCCATATGAGTGCTCTGGATAACAGTGACGTCGCCGCTGTCAAACAGAATTTATTGGGCAAAAAGAAGCGCTCCAATGAGGTTAAGGTCCGTCCGCCGGTGATCCGCAGGCGCAGGACAACGGCTATGTCCCAGGCTGATGAACTGGAGATGGATGAGGATATGGAAGACTCATTCGAGCCCGAAGAACCGATTGTGCAGGGCACTGGTGATCAGGAAGAGGCGCCGGGTGCTGTTGCAAAGAAGCAGCAGGTCTCCCGTGACAGTGAGAACGTGCCTGGATCCCCCAAAACGACGATTCTAAAACGGCCTGCCAGAAAGATTGTGTCCAGAAACAGCGAACCCGCCAAAATTATCAAGCCCGCCAAGGTTGAAGAACCGCCGGAGCCGGAGTCTGAAAACGTGACCATCGATTTTGAAGAAAACATTGAAAAGGCCCTTGCCGAAGATGATAATGCTGTAAAACAGCAGGAAGATGAGAACGCACAAACGCCTTTGGTACCGGCGCAATTCCAGGAAAAAAATAAAAACGATACGCCTGAATCGGCAGATTCCGGGAAAGGGAAGTCTTTTCCGGATCCGGTGGATGGTGATCAGGAATCGTCCCTGGCGCAGGAACAGAATACAGAACAGCCTGGTGGGGATGAATTCCAGGAAGAAGGCAATAGCCAGGGCAAACGTAAAAAGAAGAAGAAAAAAACAACGCCTGCCAAGATCGTCAGGGTGGCAGATCCCATGGTTTTGGAAAATTTAAAACGAATGAAAGCCGGAGAGAATCATCCCGCAACCGGAAGTGATAATGATTGGCCTGCCCGCAGACAGCCGGTACCGGAAATTGATTCTTCCGATGCGCCGGAGAAGGATATGGTTATGCCGCCTGAACCTCCCAATGACCGTAAGCGGGGATGGACTCGTGATGAGCCTCAATCCTCTGACGGACCCGGATTCAGGAAAAAGCGGCGTAGGAAAAAAGCTGTGGTGGAAGGCGATGACCTTTACAAGGGCAGGAGTGGCCGGAAGAAAAAGGGGAAAAAAGATCCCAAGGGCAAAAAAAATGGTTTCCAGAAAACCCAGATTACAACGCCCAAGGCAATCAAGCGCCGCGTAAAAATTGATGAAGCCATTGAACTGGCTGAACTTGCCAAGCGTATGGGCATCAAAGCCAACGAGATGATTGTCAAACTCATGGGCATGGGCGTGATGGCCACTGTGAACCAGACCATTGATTATGACACCGCCTCCCTTGTGGCCGCTGAATTTGATTTTGAAGTCGAAAAGGCAAGTTTTGAAGAAGAGACCCTGCTGAATGTCGTGTCAGAGGCGGAGGACGAAGAAAAAATGGAAGGATGCCCCCCTGTGGTTACAATCATGGGGCATGTTGACCATGGTAAAACGTCATTGCTGGACGTGATCCGGAAATCCAAGATAACCAGCGGCGAGGCCGGCGGCATTACCCAGCACATTGGCGCGTATAATGTTCAAACCCCCAATGGCGGACGGATCACCTTTCTTGATACACCGGGGCATGCCGCATTTACTGCCATGCGTTCCAGGGGCGCCCAGGTGACGGACATTGTTATTCTGGTGGTGGCAGCGGATGATGGTGTCATGCCCCAGACGGTTGAGGCCATCAACCATGCCAAGGCTGCAGGCGTACCTGTGGTGGTGGCTGTGAACAAAATGGACAAGGCAGGTGCTGATCCGGATCGTATTATGCGTGAGCTGTCCGAACTCGATCTGCTGTCCGAAGAGTGGGGCGGTAATGTTATTTTTGTGAAGGTCTCCGCAAAAACCGGCGAGGGCATTGATTCGTTGCTGGAAATGGTGCTGCTCCAGGCCGAAGTTTTGGAACTGCGGGCCAACGCGGATCGGAATGCCACGGGCTACGTGGTGGAATCCCGTCTGGATATCGGCCGGGGCGCGGTGGCCACTGTGCTGGTAAAACAGGGCACCTTAAGGGATGGTGACCCCATTGTATGCGGTCTTCATTCCGGCCATATCCGGGCCATGATTGATGATTCCGGAAACCGGGTGGAATCGGCAGGTCCGTCCACGCCTGTGGAAATTGTGGGTCTGGCCGGCGTGCCCGATGCCGGTGACGAGTTTGTGGCTGTGGCATCGGACAAGGATGCCAAGCAGATTGCGGCCCACCGTATGCAGAAACAGCGGGCCAAGGAGCTGGCTAAGAAGAGCCGGGCCAATCTGCAAAAAATGTTTGAAAATCTTGGCTCAGCCGAGATCAAGGAACTCAAGCTTATTGTCAAGGCAGATGTTCAGGGCTCCATTGAAGCGCTTAACGACTCTCTAAAAGACCTGGCTAAAGAAGAGGTGGATGTTAAAATTGTTCATTCCGGCGTGGGCACCATCAATGAGTCTGATGTGTCCCTGGCTGCGGTATCCGATGCCATTATCATCGGGTTCAATGTCCGGCCCACACCACAGATCCGCAAGCTTGCCAAGGATGAGAACGTGGACATGCGCTTCTATGACATCATTTATGATGTGATCAATGATATCAAAGCCGCCCTTGACGGCATGATGCCCTCCACCTTTCAGGAAAATATCATTGGACGGGCCGAGGTTCGGGAAATTTTTGTGGTTCCCAAAATCGGGACCATTGCCGGGTGCGGCATCACAGAAGGCAAAGTGATCCGCGGCAAAAAGGTGCGCCTGCTGCGTGACGGTATTATAAAATGTGATACTGAACTGTCTTCCCTGCGCAGGTTCAAGGATGATGTCAAGGAAGTTGAACAGGGATATGAATGTGGTATCGGCCTTGAAAGGTATAATGATATCAAGGCGGGCGATGCCATTGAATGCTATGAAGTTGAAGAAGTTAAATACCAGGGATAGCAGGACCGGTCTATGAAACCCTATACACGTGCCGAGCGGGTCTCTATAAAGATTCAGCAGGCCATCACAGAACTTCTGTCCAAAAAGATGCAGGATCCCAGAATGGAGATGGCAACGATATCCGGGGTAAAAATGTCCCCGGACCTTAGTCTGGCCTATGTCTACGTTACGGTGTTCGGGGATAAAAAAAGAATTCGTGAAACCCTGGAAGGGTTTAAGAAATCAAAGGGGTTTATCAAAAAAAGCATTGCCCCGAAACTGGACCTGCGGTTGATGCCGGACCTGCGTTTTATCCATGATGACTCCTTTGATGAGGCTGCCCGTCTGGATGCCCTGATTGAT